>CAYNVA010000244.1:0-32664 GCA_964400575.1 uncultured Thermodesulfobacteriota bacterium
GTTGCCTGCTGCAGGCAGCCACTCGCCGTTGATATACATATGCTCTCCTTCCGTTTACGGTTGCCCATCCTGTTTCTGCCATGCCTGCTCAAGCACGGGCTTGATTATTTTGGTGATTTCTCTGTATGCGTCGGGCATGAAGTGAAGCCCGTCGCTGATATAGAGCTCGTGGCGGGGCTGGCCCCGGACGTTGAAAAAAACAGGGTTTATGTCAATGAATCCGACCTTGTTTTCCGTGCGGCAATATGACTGCACAAGACTGTTGACAGTGTCTATTTCGTAACATTTTTCAAGCTTTTGCGGCGCCTTATTAATGGAAATAAACAATACTGGTGTTTCTGGCAGTACATCATGCACCCGCCTGCAAAACTGTGTGAAACGCAGAGCAATGGCTTCTGCCAGACTGCCGAATTCAAGATCATTGCTGCCGCAGTAGCAGGCGATGATCGCGGGTTTGCAGGGCAGGATGATCTTGTCCATATAGTGAAGCAGTTCCCAGGTGCGAGCGCCGCCGAAGGCACGGTTCACAACCGGCATTGGGCTCATATCGCGCGCAAGGGTTGTCCAGAAACGAAATATGCTGCTGCCCGTAAAAACAATCGCGCCCGGCGGGGGCGGAGATGCTTTATCATGCTTCAGCAGTTCCTTTATTTCTTTTTGAAACCAGATTTCCTGTTCCGGCCTGGCGCGCTGCTTCATACCGAACATGCTCCACGGATGTAAAATTGTTCATCGTTGATTTTTCATGGTTTTTCGTTAACAACCAACGATTAACAATCAACGATTAACAATCAACGATTAACAATCAACGATCAACAATCAACGATCAACAACCAACGATCAACAACCAACGATCAACAATCAACGATTAACAATCAACGATTAACAATCAACGATCAACAATCAACGATTAACAATCAACGATTAACGAACAGCCGGGCTTTCATGACAGGTCTATGGTATTGCAATGGGTAGGCAAACGTGAAGTTCGTGCAGACGGTCTGTTCACCTGTTTGACGGCGGACGGGGGTCTTTGCCCGCCTGTTTGTTCAGGAATATATCCAGTGATGAAAGCCCCAGTTTCCACTGTTTGTTTTTCTGTGCGGTCCGTTGCCATGGTGCATGCCGCCAGTATTTTTTCAGCCGCAGGTAGAGATATATCGAATCAGCTATAAGGAAAATAATAACAAGCACGATAGCGGCAATTTTCCACATAATTCATAAGGCCTTTTAGTAGTGCAGGGTCGTCTCCGCGTGACTATCGGCAATCAGAGCTTGTAAGGGTGTTGATCTGCCGGCCTAGCGAATACCCCGCTTTCGAAGCTCCCGTTCTTTAAGCCCGGCCTCGTATCCTCGTTGACGCGCCTTTTTTTCCTCGTCTGAGCGGAACATGTTGAGCGTATTTAAAACAGATTCGCTCTCGTGGGCGCGGATTTCCTCGTCTGAGCGGAACATGTTGATTACGTCAAAATCTAAAATTTTCTCGTTTTCATCTTTTGCTTGAAGCCCGAGTTCAAATCCTTTCTTGTATTCTTCGTTTATACTGCTCATGGCATCTCCTTGTTAAAGGGTTATGAGAGGTTATTGCTGAAAATTTTATATCTCAAAGAATAGATTCACAAAAAGATTGGATCACCCGTTTATAAGTGCTGATCTATGCTTTTCTATATATAAATGTATCTATTAAAATTAAAAAATCAACACATTTGTTATGCATATAAATGAACAACTGAATGCCGGTTCTCGTGCCTGCCGTTTTACTGCATGAGGCAACAAATGCCGGGAGGCATTTTCACTTGCCATTTTTACACAGCAGGTATAATCTGAAAAGAAATTAAAACATAAACAAAAAGGAGCTCTCATGTTTGGCATCGGCATGACAGAAATGATTATTGTTCTCGTGATCGTGCTCATCGTTTTTGGCGCTGGCAAGCTTCCCGATATAGGCAAGGGACTCGGGCAGGGCATCAAGAACTTCAAGAAGGCCGTGGGAGGCCAGGACGATGAGGACGCATCGACAAAAAAAGAGATCGACGACAAAAAATAAGTCTGGTGCTGAATCCGGAGACAAAACGCGGTGCCTCGCTAGAGGGCGCCGCTTTGTTTTTTTAGCCGGCTTTGCTTGATGATCCTGTAAAATGTCGCAGCGCGTGTCATAGCGGTGAGCCCTTCGGCACAGCTCAGGATAAACTGCGCGACATGGCAATCTTTGCTGTAGAGACAATTCATGAATGGTCTCTACCAACACTTGCAGAAACTGCTTTCCGCCGCGGCGGATTCGCAATGACAGTTTATTGAAATTTTTACGAGACTAGCTTGCTTACGTTGTATAGTCGGCGTTGATTTTTACATAATCATAGCTGAGATCGCAGGTGGTAACTTCGCAGCATTGTTTGCCCGCCTTCAGATCAACGGCAATCTCTATGCAATCCTTTGCCATAATTGCTTTCAGCCGCGCGATGTTTTTCTGAACTCCCAGGCCATTCCGAACGCTTTGCACCCCGTTGAAAAAGAGATCGACTTTTGCCATGTCAAACTGCGCGCCCGATCTGCCCAGGGCGGCCATGATGCGGCCCCAGTTGTAGTCCTGTCCGAAGAAGGCCGTTTTCACCAGCGGCGAATTGGCAACCGTCATGGCCGCCAACTTTGCCTGCGCTGCGGTTTTTGCATTTTTGATGTTTATCAGCAGCAATTTGGTTGCCCCCTCGCCGTCTTTTACAATGAGGCGGGCAAGCCGTTTCATGACTTCATAAAGAAGTTTAGAGAATACTTTGTAACTATTCGATTTCACATTTTTTATTTTTTGACCTGACTTACCGCTTGCAAGCACCAGCACCGTATCGTTGGTGCTCATGTCGCCGTCAACGGATATGCGGTTAAAGGTAAGCTCAACATTTTCCCGCACCAGTGCAGCCAGCAGTTTCCAGTGGATGTCGGCATCGGTGACGATATAGGAAAGCATGGTGGCCATGTCGGGCATGATCATGCCGGCGCCCTTGGCAACGCCGCATACTCTGACCGGCTGGCCGTCGACCGTGTCCTGGAGGGCGACGATTTTCGGGAATGTATCGGTCGTCATAATGGCGTCGGTAAAATCGGAAATACCACCCGGAGATGCATGCTGAACAAGGGCGGGCACGGCTGCAACAATTTTTCCCACCGGCAGGGGCACGCCGATAACACCGGTTGACGACGGCACTACAAGGCACGGCCTTATGCGCAGTTCGCGAGCAAGGGCAGAGCTTGCTGCTTCGCCGTCCCTGACTCCCTGCGCCCCGGTGCAGGCGTTGGCATTGCCGCTGTTGACCAGCACTGCCTGGGCTATGCCCGATTTCAGGCGCTTCTGACCGATGAGCACCGGCGCGGCCTTGACGATGTTTCTCGTGAATGCCGCCGCGGCCGTGCACGGCCCGTCGGCAAGGATGAGGCCGATGTCCTTTTTGCCGTTCTTTTTAAGTCCGCCGGCAACTCCTGAAAATCGGAATCCGGAGACGCCTTTTTTGAATGAGAATGTTTTCATGAGTATAGCATCCGAAATGCGCGCTGTTTAGGGCCTATCCCATTAGGTGCCTGGCATCGCTTTTTCAGGCACCGTTCTTACTGGTAGAGGCCGGTTTTGGCGGATCTTTTTTTGTTCGCACGGCCTGAAATGCGGTCAGCCAAACTCCTCATGAGCCAGGCCCTTAATGGTAAAGGGCTGACCAGCTTTGCCTGCCCGTCTTCTATTGGTACAACAGCTGATCAGCAGGCCTTGTCAGGCGCCGCAGCATTTTTTATATTTTTTGCCGCTGCCGCAGGGGCAGGGGTCATTGCGGCCGACTTTGGGCGCAGTGCGCACTGTTGGCTTCTTTTCAGTTTCCTGCTCGCCGCGGCTCAGCACAAACTGGCTGGGCTGCTCGGGCTTACGCTCGAGCTCTTCTCGCGGCATGATCTGCACCATGAAGATTTTCTCGATAAACTCTTTTTTCTGCCGATCAACAAGATTCAGAAACAGCTCATAGGCCTCTTTCTGGTATTCGCGAAGCGGATCCTGCTGGGCATATCCCCGAAGGCCGATGCCTTCACGCAGGTGATCCATATCAAGCAGATGATCTTTCCAGGTTTCATCAAGAATCCGCAGATAGAGCCATTTTTCTACATTGCGCAGCATTTCAGCGCCGATAATCTGCTCTTTGGCTTTATAGGTTTTAGAAATTTCTTCAAGCACAAAGGTGTCAAGCGCATCATCCTTGAACTGCGACAGCTGCTCGGGCGTAATGAAGAGCGCCGTTGAGAACTGCAGAAAGATGGCCTCGCGAAATCCCTTCAGGTCTATCTCATCGTGGGGCACCCCCTTGCCGAAGAATTCGTCAAGAATAGTACCGGCAAGAACGCTGATGTACTCCTGCACAAGGTCTTCCAGCGACGCATCATGCAGAGCCCTGTTGCGAAGCTCATAGATGATTTCGCGCTGCTTGTTCATGACATCGTCGTATTCAAGCAGATGCTTGCGGATCTCAAAATTATGCCCCTCTACACGACCCTGAGCATTCTCAATGGCGCGGGTGATCAGCTTGTGCTCGATGGGCTCATCCTCCTCTATGCCGAACTTGTCCATAATGTTTGAAATGCGCTCGGCGCCGAAAATGCGCAGCAGATCGTCTTCAAGGGATAGATAAAACCGAGAGGAGCCGGGATCGCCCTGGCGAGCCGAGCGGCCCCGAAGCTGCCGGTCGATACGGCGGGCATCGTGGCGCTCGGTGCCGATAATATGCAAGCCGCAAGGCACATCCTTGTGGCATTCGGTTTTTTTGACTCCTTTTTTCTCCGGGTCCGGGCAGCCGTCGCAGCCGTCAACTTTCTCTATTTCGCAGCTCAGGCAGCACTGCACCGGGCATTTGACCACGGCCTTGCCCAGCTTGATGTCCGTGCCGCGTCCGGCCATGTTGGTGGCGATGGTGACAGCCCCTGCCTGGCCGGCGCCGGCCACGATCTGGGCTTCTTCCATGTGGCGCTTGGCATTGAGTACGGAATGCTTAATCCGTTTTGGAATCATGCGGCTTAAAAGCTCGGAGGACTCAACCGAAACCGTGCCGACAAGGGTCGGCCTGCCCATATCATGCATTTTTTCAATTTCCTTGATTATGGCCCGGTACTTTTCTTTTTTAGTTTTAAAAACCACATCGGCATAGTCTGCCCGCCGCACAGGCTTATTGGTGGGTATGACGAAGACCTTGAGTTTGTATATTTTTAAAAATTCCGATGCCTCGGTTTCGGCCGTACCGGTCATGCCCGACAGCTTCTCATACATGCGGAAGTAGTTCTGAATGGTGATGGCGGCAAATGTCTGTGTTTCCCCCTCGATCTTGACGCCCTCCTTGGCCTCGATGGCCTGATGCAGTCCGTCGCTGTAGCGCCGTCCGGGCAGCATGCGGCCGGTGAACTCATCCACTATCTGCACCTTGCCGTCGTCGGTGACGACATAGTTGACATCTTTTTCAAACAGAGAGTAGGCTTTGAGAAGCTGGGAAACGTTTTGAAGTTTTTCGCTTTGAACGGCAAAATCGCGCTCGAGCTTCAGCTTGCGCTCCATGCGCTCCTGCTCGGGAAGATTCGGGTCGATATCGGCCATGCTGAGATCCGGCAGTATGAAAAAGTCGGGATTATTTGGTGACAGTGCATGGCGCCCTTTGTCGCTCACGTCGATGGTGTTTGAACGTTCATCGATGCTGAAAAACAGCTCGGCATCGAGCTCTCCCATGCGCTTGTCGCGCATATAGTCGACCTCGACCTCGTCAATGAGTTTTTTGATATGGCCTTCTTTTGTGAGTTTCAGGAAGCGTTTGGCTTTGGGTGCGGCACGTTTCGTCTGCAAAAGCTTGACACCGGCTTCATACTCTTTTCCAGCCTCGAGCTGTTTTTCAGCCTCGTTGAGAAGTTCGCTCACAAGGCCGATCTGGCTTTTCATCAGGCGTTCGACCGGTATCTTCAGCTCGGAAAAGTACTGCCTGCCCGTGCGCTCGACAGCCCCTGAGATGATGAGCGGCGTGCGAGCTTCATCGATGAGTATGCTGTCGACCTCGTCAATGATGGCGAAATAGTGGCTTCGCTGAACCTGGTGTTCGGCGTCGATGGACATATTGTCACGGAGGTAATCGAAGCCGAATTCCGTGTTGGTGCCATAGGTTATGTCGGCCATATAGGCCTGCTTGCGCTGTTCCTGTGTGATGTCGTGCGTGATAACATCAACCGTCAGGCCGAGAAATTCAAAAATTTTGCCCATCCACTCACGGTCGCGCCGCGCAAGGTAATCATTAACCGTAATAATATGAACGCCCTTGCCGGTGAGCCCATTAAGATAGGCCGGCAGCGTCGCAACCAGCGTCTTGCCTTCGCCTGTTGCCATTTCCGATATTTTTCCCTGGTGCAGTACGATGCCGCCGATCATCTGCACATCGAAATGCCGCATGCCAAGAACGCGCCGTGACACCTCGCGAACACAGGCAAATGTTTCGGGGAGAATATCGTCCAGCGTTTCACCGTCCAGAAGGCGTTTCTTGAACTGGCCGGTCAAAGCCTTCAGCTCATCATCGGTTCTTTTCTCCATGTCGGGTTCGAAGGTGTTGATATGCTCCACGATTGGCTCAATGCGCTTTATTTCCCGTGCATTGTCACTGCCGAATATTTTTTCAATAAGTTGTAAGATCACGCTTCTGCTCCTCTAGTAGCAACCGCAGCGCATCTGCGGACTGTATTTTATGTTGTCGAGAGGACTTCATTGACAAGCCGCTCAATTTTTCCGGCATGTTTCACGCCTGGAGTTTTTTCTACACCGCTGCTGGCATCAATCCCTGCGGGGTGTACCTGCAAAATTCCCCGCGCAACATTTTCAGGGGTAATGCCGCCGGCAAGGAATACCGGCAGCGGACTTGCCGCAACAATACGGGCAGCCAGATTCCAGTCGCAGGTTTTACCGGTACCGCCTTTCAGGCCATCCACCATCGTATCGAGAATAATGACATCGATACCTGCGCGTTTAAGCGCTGCAAGACGGCTTGTCAGCTCAGCGACCGGAAAATCCTGCTGAGCCTGCCCGGGTATCCTGACGGGGAGCCAGAGGCTGCATGCTGTTTGCCTTTTGACCAGTGTAATGTCATCTGGCGTCAGATCACTGATGAGCTGGAGGCCATATGGGCGCACCTGTGAGGCGATCTCCACGATTTCGCTGGCTGGCTTGTCCAGCAGGAGTATTACCGGAATCCGTGATTGCCTGGTAATGTCTGCTGCAGCCGCATGCCCGATACTGCGCGGTGAGTCTTCTATTGCGCACACAAGACCAATGAAATCAGCGCCGCAGCGTTCAGCCAGAGCAGCGTCGCTGACGCTTGTGATACCGCAGATTTTGATCCTGGACTGCATGGTGTTATACTGGAAAAATAATAATCAAGAAGTATAGAATGCCGGCAGATGCAGTGTCAATACCAAAGATACCACAACGCCCCGTGATGTCATTGAGGATCACCACGGGGCGCTTATTTTCGGTTGCGCACTTTGCGAATCTGTTGCGTCACATGAATTTTGCCACATTAGCAAGCAGTGTTTTTTCGTCGAATGGTTTGATCATGTATTCATCGGCACCCTGCTTCATACCCCAGAATTTGTCGCTTTCCTGACTTTTGCTCGAAATAATGATTATTTTTATATCCTGTGTTTCGGGTGAGTTTTTAAGCTGGCGGCAGACCTGAAAGCCGTTTTTTTTAGGCATGATGACATCCAGAAGCATTACTCGCGGATGCTGACTGCATGCTTTTTCAATCGCTTCATCACCGTCTACTGCTGTGATAACCGTATAGCCTTTGGCTTTGAGCGGAGCAGTAAGCAGCTGGAGTTCCGTAGGACTGTCGTCGACGACCAGTATTATGTTGGCTGCTTGTGTGGCCATACAAATTAAATCTTTTTATTCAGAAAAGCCGTGACGTCCTGGAGCAATTTGTCCAGCGCCTGAGGTATATCCTTGCCGCGCCCCATGTGGCAGATTTTTACCAGTTCACGCTTTGATCCGGCTTCGACAATAATAAGCTCCAGTTCAACCGAGGGCACATCCTCATATGATGGAGATAATCGTTTGATCAAGCCGGGCTTCCCCTGCATGCCTGTTATGGCTGCTGTCAGGACAACAGAGAGCCCTTCAACGGCGTTTTTCTTTCGGGCATCCAGCGCAGCAGTCAGTGATGTTTCGATGCGTGTCTGTGCCCAGGGATATTCAATTCTGCTGTAGTTTAAAATAGGGTGCAGGGTGACTGCACGGCAATCATCGAGTCTGAAAGCTGCATCTATCCACGCCCATGAAACGATATCATCCTCTTTCATGCCGGTATAATCCAGTATCAATCGCTGCATGGTTGCATTGTCCGAGGTCATAACGCTAGCAGCATCAGCACCCGAAGCCTTTTTTTTCTGAGGACTGCTGCTGCAGGCGGCCAGGCACAGGCATAGAATAATCGTACTCCAAACCCCTATTGTTTTCATTGCATCCCTGGTAATGAGAATGTATTGTTTAAAATCGGAAATTATCGTTGACTTTGTCAGGACAATAAAAAGTTATAAAACCATAACGGAAAAACATGGTAAGGTCAATACATAATCTGATAAATATACAAGCTTGAAACAGGTGTTTCCCCGGTTAAAAGGATTAATAAATGCACTTATTGCCCAGAGCACGTGCTGTATGAGTTGTGTTTTAGGCGTTTTATTTTGTTGGTGCAAAAAATAAAATTCTATTATAAAATTTAACTATAAGCTTGCAGACCGCAAGATCGGCCTGCGGTAATGAAGCAGGTTCAAAATAAGCTGTTACCTCCAGACTGGCAAGCGATAGCTATGATGCAGTTTTTTAAAAAGCAGACGACACAGGATAAATTCAAGGATTCACTGGACAAACTGCAGAAGCTCCAAGTGCAGAATCCGGCCGATCTGCGTGTGCGTGTCAAAATTGCCGAACTGTATTTGGAATACGGCAGGAAAGAGGAAGCCATCGGTGAATATCTTGCTGCAGCAAACGCATATCAGACCAAGCGTCTTTTCCAGATAGCTGTCGCAATTTATAACCACGCCATTTCTATAGACCCTGATCAGGTCGATATCTATACGGAGCTTGCCAATCTTCACTTGAGAAACGGTTTTATCGGCGATGGCGTTGCCGTGCTTGAAAAACTCGCCAATCATTTTTGTGATAAAAGCATGAACTATGAGGCGGTTCAGGTGCTCAATAAAATTCATGAAATTGATCCCAGCAATGAATTTTTTAAAATGAAGATTGCAAAATTTTATCATGACAAGGATTGGCAGATTGCAGAACCGAAAAACGGAGATACAGTCGAAGCGCAGATCAAAGTTCCTCAGGGCGATTTCGACCTTCAATCCGCCCTTGCCAGCGATGCTGATGTATATGTAGCCATTCCCCCTCAGGGCACCCAGGAGGAAGAGGCGGGCGGCGGTATGACCTTTGATGATGTGTTCAGCCAGTTGAAGGTCATGATTGCCAATACCGATGACATGAACAGCCCCCAGTTTCATTTTAATTTTGGTCTGGCCTATATCCGGTGCAGAGAATTTGAAGAAGCAATCACTGAGTTCACGGCAGCGCTGGACGGGGTTGACAATAAAGCAGAATGCTATATAAAACTTTCTGAGTGCCATATGGCTCTCGAGCATTTTGACATTGCAAATGACTTGATCGGCAGGGCTTTAAAACTATTGAACCTTACCGAAAAAGACAGGCTCAGTCTGATTTATCAGTCGGGGCTTGTGTATAAGGAAAAAGGAGATTCGCAAAAGGCTTTAAAGGTTTTCCAGAAGGTGTACGATGCCGACCGCAATTTCAGATCGGTTGACATTGAAATTAAAAATCTTTTAAGATCGTGAGGTTGAGCCATGGCCGTCTTTAATGCAGCAAAACGTGAGATTGATTTAAAGATAGTTTATTATGGTCCGGCGATGTGCGGCAAGACAACCAATGTTCAGTGCATTCATAAAATGCTGGCCCCACAGCAGCGCGGCGAACTGATGTCCCTGGCCACCAAGGATGACCGGACGCTTTTTTTCGATTTTCTTCCGATAGAGCTGGGCGATGTAAGAGGTTTTAAGACGCGCTTCCATATATATACAGTGCCGGGGCAGGTGTATTACGGCCTGACACGCCGCGCCGTGCTCACCGGTGCAGACGGCGTCGTGTTTGTTGTTGATTCCCAGACAAATAAACTGCAGGACAATATCGAAAGCCTAAAGGATTTGACTGAAAACCTCAAATTTTATAAAAAGGAGATTAAATCCTTTCCCTTTGTGCTTCAATATAATAAACGTGATCTGCCACATGTGGAGCCTTTCGCTGAGCTCAATGCCATGCTCAATACGTTTGACGTGCCTGCGTTTGAATCAAGTGCCTTAACGGGCATGGGCGTTGTGGAAACGCTCACTGCCATATGCAAAATGGTTCTTAAGCAGATGGACAGCGGTACGGCAAAGAAAAAACCCAGCCAGCCTTCGGCGTCCGGGCAGCCAGTCCCAAAGACTGCTGCACCATCAGGGGTTGCGGCTGTTGATGCGGGGCTCCAAATTTTCAGTAAACAGGCAACCCCTCCATCGTTTGCCGGGAAGCCTGAACCCGTGCAGCCTACTCAGATCCCACCGGCGCCGGCTCCACCTGCGCCGGCTGCCATGCCAGCACAAAAGCCGTCTCCTCGGTTGCGCCCTACGGAACCTGCGCCGTTGTCGTTTGATGAACCAATGCCTCCAGCAGCTCAGACATTCCAAAGAAACGCTGAGCCACAGTTTGAGGGCATTGGTGCAGAATCCCCACCCGCGTTTGAGAATGGCTCATCTGATATGAGTGCCGATATAGGGCTGACTTTTGATGATAATGAGGAAGTGGCTCTTGATGAGACTGCAGTGCCGGAGCCTGAACTTTCTTTTGATGCAGAGGAGGAAGTATCTCTTGATGAGGAGGCAATGCCGGAGCCTGAACTTTCTTTTGATGATGATGCATCAGACCTTGTCATGGAAGAGCCCGCCTTTGAGATGGAGGAGCCTGAATTATCCTTTGAAGATGATGACTCCGGGCTTGCTGCGGAGACCGCATCGGATGCAGCTGAGCAGACAGCCTTCACTGACGACTCTTCAGCCTTTACCCTGGAAGAGCCGTCTCTACAGTTTGAAGAGCCTCAGGGTGGTGAGGATTTTTCTGAAATGCCTGTCCTGACACCATCGGTTGCAGGTTTTTCCATTGTAGCATGCGGAGAACCACGGAAAATTTCCGACACCTCGATCAGTCTGCCGATAACACTCAGGCTGAATAAAGATGATACCGAGTGCCCGATTACGATTACTATCAGCCTTGATGATATGCCGTTCAGATAAATTCGAGCCACACGAGGCAGCTCTATGTCATGTACCCACGTGCACAACATGATTCCTGCACGCATTTTACGTCTGGCGATTGCTTCGCTGATGGTCGTTCTGTTTTGTTCGGAGCCTCAGGCCGGAGTCTATGATACCGGCATTGCACTTCCACGGTCAGCCCAGGCAAAAGACCTGGAAGCTTTTCTTGCAACGGTTCATCAGAAAACTCTGGACCACGGCATACGGAATTTTGTGCCGTATTCTTCAATGCTTGTCAAGCAAGCTCAAGAAGCAGTTCAGCGACGTGAGTATGACGCGGCGCAGGTGCTCGTGAAGTATGCTTGCGCATTATCTCCAGATAGCCCTTATGTTTACACCGCACAAGCCCTCACGCGATGGCATGCAAACAAAGCAGATTTGCTTGCGGCTGCTCAAAATTTCGCCACTGCTTTTGTGAAATCTTTGTCGCCTTTGAATATTGACTATTTAAGTATGGCGGTATTTGAAAATGCCGGTGCTGTTGCAGGGAGCATTCTGCTCACATTTTGCACTATCGCCCTGCTGCTGCTGCTTGCACACCTTTCACTTTTTTATCACGATCTGCAGCACGCGGCTCCTGCTTCCATGACAAATGTTTCGGTGTGGGCCATGGTGATCACCGTCCTTGTCCTGCCTCTGATATGCAGGCTTTCCGTAATATGGTTCTGCGCATGGGCGGTCGTTCTTTTGTTTAATTATACAACCAAGCGTGAGCGTCAGGTGATACAAGGATTTTTTGTGCTTCTGGTTATTGCCGTACCACTGCTGGCGGCAGCTATGGGGTTCGCAAAATGCATAAGTCAGGATGAAACAATCAAGCTTTTGTGGAAGGCTAATTACGGTTATTGTGATGTTCGCGATGCCGACATGCTGGAGAAAAAACTCGAGCGTCTGGCTGCCGATGATGATGTGCTGCTGAGTCTCGGGCTGCTCTATAAAAAAGAAGGCAGCTTCGGCAGTTCCCATACATATTACGAAAAGGTGCTGCGAGTAAACCCCGGAAACTATAAGGCCGCAATCAACCTGGGTAATGTTTGTTTTGCAGAACACAACTGGGATGCGGCGGTGAAACACTATAATCAGGCCGCAGCCATCTCCCCTTATAAAACTGCGGCAGCTCATTTCAACCTGTCCCGGGTCTATCAGTTGAAATTCATGTTCGGCGAATCAGAGCAGGCTCTCAATATTGCCAAGAAGCTTGACCTTGCCCGTGTCAGTTCGTATCTGCAAGAGATATCCGATCATTACAATCGCGTTACCATTGATGAAACCGTTGCGGTTTCGCGACTGTGGATGCGCGGGCTCAATCTTTTTATGGACAATCCTGCATATACGCAGGACGCCTGGCGCAGTATGGTTGGCGGCTTTGCCTTTCCGTATGGTCCTTTGGGGTTTATGATTTTGGCAGTGGCTGCCGTGTTCATTGCCGCCAGAGACAGTATACGTATAGCGGTGCGTTGTAAACTGTGCGGCAAGGCCATGTGCCGTCGCTGCCAGCGTTCCGCCGCTGCCGATCTTGTCTGCGCTCAGTGTCACAGCCTGCTGCGCATGCAGAGTACTGTAGGGTACGGCGTCAGGGAAGACAAAATGAACCGCATCAAGAGCTATATCAAGCGGAAAAGAATCACTGCTGCAGTTTTAGGATATGCACTTCCCGGAGCGGGGCATTTCTGTGCCGGCCAGACGGTAATGGGCACAGCGGGCATGCTTGTTTTTTTCATGCTGCTGCTCAAGGTTGTGACGCCGATTTTTTTTGAAGGCCCATGGGATTTTTTGTTTGGCCCACGAATTTTTGAATGTGCTGTGTATGCCGCATTGCTCCTTCTGTACTGGGGCATCATGGCTTTGTATGTGCCCAGAATTCAGACTCGATCCAGTGAAGAAAATCTGCTTTTGAGAATCGTTTCATAGCGAGAGAGCATGTCATCATTGCAGGGTTCCATAAAAGATTTCGGCGCGGCTGATATTCTGCAGCTTTTATCCCAGCAGCAGAAGTCGGGAGTGCTGCTCTTAGAGCACGACAGGGAGACGGCCGAGATTTATTTTTCAAACGGTCATCTTGTTGATGTTAAGTCCCCTAAAGATACGGATCGTCTGGGAGCGATGCTTGTCAAAAGCACACTTGTCACGGCTGAGCAGTTCGGACAGGCTTGTGAAAAGCAGAAAAATACGCTTGAGCCTATTTGCAGTATTCTGCTTGCCCAGGGCATACTCAGCAGGGAGAATTTCGAGCGCATCCTCCTCACCAATACCTATGAGGTCTTCTATGAGATTCTGCAGTGGCATTCGGGAACATACCGTTTTGTTGCGCAGACTGTTACACGGGAGTCAAGCCTCGTGCAGCTGCCGGGCCTTGAATCCATCCTGCTTGACGTTCTGCGCATGATTGACGAATGGCCTGAGATCAAATCTGTTATAGGCACTTTTGATATGCTGTTTGAAAATAATTATGCGGCTCTGCCTGATCTTGATTCAGATGAGGAGCGCGTGTGCGCTCTGGTTGATGGGGATCGCAGCGTGCAGGACATTATTGACGCCAGTCTTCTGGGCAGATTTTATGCCTGTAAGACACTTGTGCGGCTGCTTGAGCGTGGTTCGATCAGGCTGTTGTCCAAACGGGCTGAAACGAAGGTCGATAATAAAAACATGCTTGCCCGCGCAGCAATCAGTATAGCCTCATGTTGCAGCCTTGCCGGCGTTGTCGCCCTGATATTCTTCCTGCCCGGCAGTTTTCCGGAGAGCACCGTTCCTGTCCTTCGTCTGTTGCGCTGTGAGCGCACAGCGCTGCAGCAGGCTTTTGTCCGTGATGAAGCTGCTAAGCTTGAAAAAGCCCTGGAAATATGCCGACTTATAACTGGAACGTATCCCGAAACCCTGCGCGAGCTTGCCGACCATAGGATTCTGTCAAAGCAGGATATAGCCGGTATCGAAAGGGATGCTATCGTGTACATTAAAGCGCTGGGCGCCTACGATATACATATAGGTCCGTAACCAATCAGCACCTTGTTTTTCTTGATTGTTGTTCGTTGATTGTTGGTTGTTAACGAAAAACTATAAACGATCAACGAAAAGCTATGCCCGAAACATATTCTCGCCCGTCTGTATGCTCACACTAGATGCCCTTTAAAAAACGTTCAGCATCAAGGGCTGCCATGCAGCCCATGCCGGCTGCCGTTATGGCCTGTTTGTACACAGGGTCCGCTACATCACCTGCGGCAAAAACGCCGGGGATATTGGTGGCAGACCCCTTGCTCACAGCAATGAATCCCTGGGTGTCAAGCTCTATCTGATTTTGCAAATACGATGTATTGGGTACATGCCCGAGAGCCAGAAAGATGCCATCACAGGAATGGGCTGTCACCAGGTTTGTTTTGACATTGCGCAGCATGGCGCCGGTGACCGTGTTGCGTGCTATATCCAGGATGTCATCAATGACAGTATCCCAGATAAAACGTATGTTTGGGGTTGCCAGCGCCTTTTGCTGCATGGCCAGTGAAGCCCGCAACTCTGCTCTTCGATGAACCACGGTAACAGTTGCTGCAAGAGTGCTTAAAAAAATCGCTTCTTCCAATGCCGTATCACCGCCGCCCACAACCAGAATATCTTTTTTTCTAAAAAAAAATCCATCACAGGTTGCGCACACGGAAAGCCCGCGCCCCATGAGCTTTTTTTCAACATCAATGCCGAGCATTCTGGGGGATGCTCCCGTGGCGATGATAGCGCAGGCGGTTTCTATTTTCTGAGCCTCAACGACGATTTCAAACGGGGTTTTATGAAAATCGACAGTGGTAACAGTACCGCTTTTAAACTGAACATTAAATTTTTCAGCCTGTTTGCGCATATCTGCCATCAGCTGTGGTCCATCTATGCCGTCAGGAGAGCCCGGCCAGTTTTCAATGACGGTTGTTGTCGTCAGCTGTCCGCCCGGCTCCATGCCTTCGATGACAAGCGGTGAAAGGCCGCCCCTGGCAGCATAGATTGCTGCAGTAAGACCAGCCGGGCCAGATCCTATGATTGTCAGTTGCTGCATGCGTTTAGCCTCCGTTTCGGTGTTTGAATGTATCGGTCAATCAACTATGTCTGAAAATTGGAAGACACCATACCATGAGTAAAGAATCAATACACGGGTAAAATTGTTGATTGTTAGTCGTTGTTTGTTGTTCGTTGATTATTGGTTGTTAAAGAAAAACTACGAACGACCAACGACCAACGATCAACGAAGAAATCCGTTTTTCAGCAGCGTCTGTTCAAGCCAGTCGACAGAGGAGAACACAAATCCCTGCATATTGAGCAGCCGGGCTGCTGCAACATTGTCCGGAATATCATCGATATAGAAACACATTTCCGGCATGGAACCGGCTTTCACAAGGGCTTCTTTGTATATGTTCAGGTCAGGCTTGCAGCAGTGGAGCTCATAGGAAAGGATGAATGCATCAAAAGCATCGAGTACTTTAAAATGCTGTCTGCACCAGGTGTAATGCCACGGGTTTGTGTTGGACAGGCACAGAAGCCGGTAGTGCTGCCCCAGCCGGTAAATAAGAGGCTCTATGCCTTTTATGAGCGTGAAAATATTGGACCACAAGCAGGCAAACAGATCGATGTCAATGTTCAGGCCAAGTGCTGAGCGTGCAGTGTCAAAAAATTCTTCCGGAGAAAGCGCTCCGCTGTCGAACTTTTTTTCAAGACCTGAAAATAGTTTTTTATGAATTTCATCCGGCTGCAAAGTGCAATACTGTGAAACTTGCCGGCAGAAAATCATATGATCAAAGTCGACGATTACTTTGCCGAGATCGAAAATGATGGTGTGTGCCACGCTGGTCATGCAGTGGTCCGTTAGCAGGTGGTTTTTTTACTTTGAGAACAGTTTAAAAATGTCTGTTGAGAAGGCTGGGGAAAGTATACAAGGTAAAAAGGATTTGTCCATTGTAAATCGATTGCGAGGCCGACGGGAGCAAAATTTGGTGGCGGTGCAGGGACTTGAACCCCGGACACTGCGGATATGAGCCGCATGCTCTAACCAGCTGAGCTACACCGCCACATTGAATTTTTTAAATGCTAGCATGTTAAGATTTTGAAATCAAGTTCAAAAGTTTTCAAGCTGCGCTGCAGGTCGTCTTGGAGTGAATTTATAAAACTGTTTACAAAATAAGGCAACATAGTATATTGACATTGTTAGCTGGTCAGTATATCCGGCGCTCACCGCGAAAGGCAAAATTGCGTATGCCAAAACGACTTTTTCGCCGCAAGTTTTCGCATCTGATCCTTGAAGATTTAGACATGGAGGCGCACCGGCTTCATCGGTCGCTTAATGCCTTCGACCTGACCGTGCTTGGCGTTGGCGCCATCATCGGCGTTGGCATCTTTGTGCTTACCGGAACAGCGGCAGCAAAATATGCCGGCCCCGGCATTATGCTTTCGCTTGTTATTTCGGGCTGTGCGTGTTTCTTTACAGCCCTGTGTTACGCGGAGTTTGCATCGCTTATGCCGGTTGCAGGCAGCGCCTACAATTATGCTTATGCTACTCTTGGTGAGATGATCGCATGGATCATCGGCTGGGATCTCATACTGGAATACATTGTAGCCTGCATAGCCATCTCCATTGGTTGGTCAGGTTATTTTGTAAATATTATGGGAAGCATGGGCTTACAGGTGCCTGCATGGTGCGCAAGCGCTCCAGGCACTGTGCCTGAGGCGATCATAAATCTGCCCGCTATACTTGTGGTGCTTTTCCTGACTGCGTTGCTTATACTGGGCATCAAGGAGAGCGTACGTTTTACGACCCTTCTGGTTTTCATTAAGGTACTCACGGTGCTTGTTTTTGTGTCAGTGGGCATGTTCAACGTTACGACCGCAAACTGGCAGCCCTTTTTGCCCTTCGGCTTTTATGGAGTCATGACGGGTGCGGCTATTATCTTTTTTGCCTACATAGGTTTTGACGCACTATCAACAGTCGCCGAGGAGACCAAGGACCCGCAGCGCAACCTGCCTATCGGCATCCTCGTGTCGCTCTTAATCTGTACAGTGCTCTATATTCTTGTGGCGGGGATTCTCACGGGCATGGTTCCCTACAAGGAATTGAATCATCCTGCACCCGTTGCCCATGCGTTGAACTTGGTGGGATTTAAATGGGGCTCGGCGCTGGTTTCGGCTGGTGCACTTGCAGGCATTACCAGCGTGCTTCTGGTCATGCTTATAGGGCAGCCGCGCATCTTCTTTGCCATGTCGCGCGATGGTCTGCTCTGGCCCTGGATTGCCAAGGTGCATCCGCGGTTCCGGACGCCCTATGTTGCCCAGATTTTGACCGGCACGGTAGTGGCACTTTTTGCCGGGTTTCTTGATATCGGCACCGCAGCGGAACTTTGCAATATCGGGACTTTGTTTGCCTTTTGTATCGTCTGCGGCGGTGTTGTGGTGCTTCGTCAGACTCATCCGGAGATGAAGCGCAGTTTTCGCTGCCCGCTCGTGCCGTTGATCCCGCTTCTTGGCATCTGTTTCTGTTCAGGCCTCATGCTGTCTTTGCCACGGCTTACCTGGATACGGTTTGCCGTATGGCTCATTGCAGGCCTTGCTGTCTATTTTTTCTACGGCATTCGCCATAGCCGTATGGCGCTCACGCGGTAAGTGTTTCAGCATATTAGACGATTCCGGCGAACCTGTTTTTAAGGGAGATCTTCAAAGCACTTTTAACTCCGCTGCTGACTGTGCAGGCTTATGCCTGCCTGCAGCCAGCAGCACGCGGTTTCTTTTCAGTTGATTGTGAGCGTCGCGTTTTATGAGACGCCTTTTGTGCTTGCCTAACCCGGGTATTTACACTATACTTCTCTAATTTAATTGATATACTTTCATCGTTTTTCTATATAGATAGCCATGCAGATTGCAGCTGTTATACCAGCGCGTTACGCTTCTAAGCGGTTTCCAGGCAAACCACTTGCCAGTATTTGCGGCAAACCCATGATTCAGCGGGTGTATGAAAATGCCCGGCAATGCACGCTGCTGAATCGCGTGGTGGTGGCAACCGACAGCGATGAGATAGCACGAGTGGTACGAGAGTTTGGCGGCGAGATATGCATGACTTCGGCCAGGCATGAAACCGGCACCGACCGTATTGCGGAAGCTGCACAACAGCTTGATGCCGATTTCATCGTTAATATACAGGGTGATGAACCTTTGCTGCAGCCGCAGGCTATCGAGCTGGCGGTGCGCCCATTGTTGATCAATGAACGTATCTCCATGGGGACTTTAAAAGTACGAATCAAATCCGATCAGGATATGGAAAATCCCAATATTGTCAAGGTCGTGACAGATACCCGCGGGTGCGCGCTTTATTTTTCTCGCTGCGCCATACCGTTTTTTCGCAACAGGCCCACAGACAATGTCATGTATCGTCATATCGGACTGTATGTGTATCGCAGGGATTTTCTTCTTCAATTGACCCTGTTGCCGCAATCTCCGCTTGAGAAGACTGAAAGCCTGGAGCAGCTGCGGGCTCTTGAATATGGCTTTACCATACATGTTGCCGAGACTGACTATGAACCCATCGGGGTTGACGTGCCGGAGGACATCGTAAGGGTAGAGCATGCATTGCGCCAGCTGGGGACGGCTGCATGATACGGAGTATGGATATGAGCAGTTTTTGTAAGGACGTGCAATGACTACAAGGGAAATTCAGGCAGGCACTGTCAGCATGGGCGGGGGGCATCCTCTGGTACTCATTGCCGGCCCGTGCGTCATTGAAGGTGAGCGCGAGACACGTGCAGCTGCCGCACGACTCAGGGAAATTACACGTGCCTCGGGCATACCCTTTATTTTCAAAGCCTCCTACGATAAAGCCAACCGCACTTCGCTCTGTTCCTATCGCGGTCCTGGTCTGAAGGCTGGTTTGGATATTCTGAAGGCTATAAAAAATGAATTCAGCCTGCCGGTGCTTTCCGATGTTCACCGGTTCGAGGAAATAGGCCCCGCAGCTGAAGTTCTTGATGTTCTTCAGGTTCCGGCGCTTTTATGCCGTCAGACCGACTTTATTATTGAGGTGGCCCGCGCGGGTAAAACAGTCAATATTAAAAAGGGGCAGTTTCTGGCACCATATGATATAATGCCTGTACTTGACAAGGCGGCATCAACTGGTAACCAGAACATTATGGTAACTGAACGGGGATCATGCTTCGGCTATAATAATCTTGTGGTCGACATGCGAGGCCTGGCTATTATGCGCACTATGGGTTATCCTGTAGTTTTTGATGCCACGCATAGTGTTCAGTTGCCCGGCGGGCAGGGGACTGCTTCAGGCGGAGACCGGCAGTTTGTTGCGCCACTGGCCCGTGCGGCGGTTGCAGCAGGCGTAGACGCACTGTTTCTGGAAGTGCATGAGAATCCCGATATCGCACTCTGTGACGGGCCAAACTCCGTTTTGATGACTGATCTGCCAGAGCTGCTCAGGCAGATTTTGAATATCGATAAAGCAGGGAAGAGGTAACCGGTGCTGGATCGGGCAAAGAAAGTATTTGCAATAGAAGCCGAGTCGATACTGAAACTGCAGGACAGGCTTGATGAAAATTTCGTCAAAGCTGTCAATATGCTGCTTGCCTGCAATGGCAAGGTGATTGTAATGGGTATCGGAAAATCGGGCATCATCGGCCGGAAAATAGCCTCTACGCTTGCCTGCTCGGGAACGCCCGCTTTTTTTCTTCATCCTGCCGAGGGTATTCATGGAGATATCGGCATGATGGCCCAGGATGATGTTGTGATTGCCATATCCAACAGCGGTGAGACTGATGAAGTGCTCAAGGTGCTGCCCGTGGTGAAGCGCATGGGGCTTCCCCTTATTGTGCTTACGGGCAATAGCGAATCAGTACTTGCACGAAACGGCGACATCGTTCTGGATATCGGGGTAAAGGAGGAAGCCTGCATTTTAAACCTCGTGCCCACTGCGTCAACTGCCGCGGCCATGGCTATGGGCGATGCGCTTGCCATTTCAGTGCTTGAGCGCCGCGGATTCAAGGAAGAAGATTTTGCCATGCTGCATCCGGGCGGTGCGCTCGGAAAGAAGCTGCTTTTGCGTGTTGAAGACCTTATGCATGTCAAGGACGCTGTTCCGATGGTGTCGCAGGACGATTCGATGAAAATTGCGCTTCTTGAGATGACCTCAAAACGGCTTGGCATAACAGGCGTGTGCGACAGAGATGAGAATTTTGTTGGCGTCATAACTGATGGTGATTTGCGCCGGGCACTTGAAAAACGCAGCGATATTCTTTCAAGGAATGCACAGGATGTGATGACCCTGAATCCTAAAACCATTACAAAAACAGCCCTGGCAGCCTCTGCGCTTCGGGTGATGGAGCGGCATTCGATAACGTCGCTTTTTGTGCTTTCCGAGTCAGCGCCGAAAAAGGTTGAAGGTCTTATACACCTTCATGATATACTGAAGGCCGGTGTTGTGTGAACCCGTGGGCCATGTACCGATGGATATTACGCAAAAGGCACAGAACATAAAGCTGCTCATACTTGATGTCGACGGCGTCATGACCGATGGCAAGGTCGTCTATACTGACAGTGGCGAAGAGTTGAAGTTTTTCGACAGCCGAGATGGCCACGGCATCAAGATGCTCATGCGCACCGGTATAGGCGTTGCTATAATTACCGGGAGGATTTCAAAGGCTGTGGAGCACAGGGCAGCAAATCTGGGTATTGCCATGGTCTATCAAAATGCGTTGAACAAGATCGAAGCGTACGAGGAAATCGCGGCCTCAAAAAGCCTTGCCGATCAGGATATCTGTGCCGTCGGCGATGATTTGCCCGATATCCCTCTTTTGCGTCGTGCAGGGCTTGCGGTAGCCGTTCCGGATGCTGTAGAGGAGGTGCTGGCGTCGGCGCATTATACTACCCGGCATGCCGGTGGAGATGGCGCTGTTCGTGAAATATGTGATCTGATCATGAAAGCCCAGCGCACATGGCAGACTGTAACATCTCGTTATTACTGATGTTTATTCATTGACTCTAAACGGTCAGGGCCGCATCATGCCGTACAATATGTTGTGGGACTAACATGGAAACCATTAAAAGAATACGCCTGATACTTTTGTTTGTTGCCGCAGTAGCGGTTTCAGTCGTCGTCGGTATGGCTATCGGAAATAAGAAACAGCAAATCGTTATTAAAACCGACATCCCTCAGGCAGTAAAGAACGGTCCGAGTGTCGAGATGAAAAATGTTGCATACTCAACCACAAATAATGATAATTTTAAAGAGTGGGATTTGGATGCTGAATCCGCCCAGTACTTACAAGGCGAAAAGCGTGTTATTCTTGGAAATCTTTTAGTCAGCGTCTACCGTCCCAACGGGAAGGTGTACAAAATACGAGGCCAGCATGGTGAATTTAACACGGAATCTCGAGATATAAAGATGCGCGGCGCTATATGGGGCGTCATGCCCGACAATACAACTATCCAGACCGAGTCAGTTGATTATGATCATGCTAAACGACTTATAACGACGCAGGACAAGATTTTTATCGGGCGCAACAGCAAGTTTGCCTTGGAAGGAAAAGGCATGATAATAGATCTGGCAAAGGAAAAAATGACAATTTTGAGCAATGTAAAAGCGCTGGGGAGCAAATGAAAAAAAATATCTTTTTTAGCATTGTACTGGTTGCACTGCTCGTGCCTTTTGCGGCGCGTGCGGAGCAGGATATAGCGGTGAGCGCAGCTGTGCTGCCGTTTGAATCTTTCAGCGGGGAGCAGAAAACATCGCTCGGGCGCGATGTTGCAGTGAGGCTCCTGCAGCAGCTTTCCGCAAACCCGCTGATTGTGACCCCGGAAATTCAGGCTATGAAAGCAGTCTTTGCAAAGGATGATTCTGCGACACCCAGCGAGGATAGGCTCCGGGAGGTGGCCAAGCAGCTGAATGTAAATTTTTTGCTGTTTGGAAGCGTCACAACAGTGAAGGATGCAGTCAGCATTGATGCCAAGGTGTTTTATAATTTCCCCGGGGACAACTACTTTAAGACCTATGCCGAAGGGCCTGAGCTGGAGAAGGCGGTCGATGAGCTTGCCCGCAAAATCGAGCAGGAACTGCTTGACAAGGCATCACTGATCCCCGCAGCACAGAGACCCGCAGTAAAGATAAAAAAGAAAGTTGTTTCTCCGGCTGGCGAGCCGGGTGCGGCAGAATATGAGAAGGCGGTCAACCGCGAACTGGCTGATGAGCAAGAGCTGGAGGATGCTGAAGTAAGGCATGTGGATGCTGCAAAATCTCAACTGGTTGACGATTTGGCAGAAGACAATGATTCAAAGCACTCTGTATCCAAAATGAATAAAAAGCCCACTGAGGAGCCAGAAGACCTTGATCAGCCAGCAGGGAAGTCACCGGCACTGAAGGATCGAAAGAAACAAGAAGACAGCGATAGAAAAAAAGATAGCCTGCCATTAAAGCTTGATCAGCCGGTGAATATCAGTTCAGATGCCCTGGAATACAGCAACAAGGACAACAGCGCCATTTTTCGGGGGAATGTGGTTGCACGGCAGGGCGATATGGTCATGTTTGCCGATCAGATGGAAGCCACATATGCCGGCAAGTCCGGGGAGAAGAATGAAAAGGGCGGTATCAAGGAATTGACCGCTACCGGCAATGTGAAAATTATACAGGGAGAACGAATCGCCACAGGGCAAAAAATCGTTTTCTACGGCGATGAACAGAAAATCGTTGCAACAGGCAATCCACGCGTGTGGCAGGGCGACAACGTCATAGTTGGCAGTAAAATAACGGTCTATCTGAAGCAGGACCGGAGCATTGTCGAGGGCACCAATCAGGACCGGGTCAGTGCCACCATTTATCCCAAGGAAAAAAAAGGAAAAAAGAAGTAAAAAATTCTATACTGTACTGTAGTGCACGGGACTGAAACTGTTTCAGTATGCAGATTTTGACATGAAGGGTTTTGATGAGTCAGCTCAGATCACATGGTCTTGTAAAAATATTCGGTAAAAAAAAGGCTGTTGACACTATCTCCATCGAGGTAAACAAGGGCGAGGTTGTGGGACTTCTGGGTCCCAACGGCGCTGGTAAAACAACAACTTTTTATATGCTTGTAGGAATATATAAGCCTGATGCAGGCAGGGTTTATTTTAACGCAGACGATATAACCGACTATCCGATGTATCTGCGGGCGCGCAAAGGCATTACCTATCTGCCCCAGGAAACTTCAATTTTCCGCAAGCTCACTGTTGAAGAAAACATTATGGCCGTCCTTGAAACTCTGCCCATAACGCGCGAGGAAATGCAGGAGCGTCTTGAGGAGAATTTGAGGGAACTCGGCATAGCCCACATTGCCAAGCGAAAAGCCTATCTGCTTTCCGGCGGTGAGAGACGCCGCGTTGAAATTACCCGGGCTCTTGTGACCTCGCCACAGTTCATTCTTTTCGATGAGCCGTTTACCGGCGTCGATCCGATAGCTGTTCAGGATATTCAAAATATTATACTGCGCCTGAGCGCTAAAGGTATCGGTGTGCTCATATCCGACCATAATGTGCGCGAAACCCTTAATATCTGCAAACGAGCCTATATTATATATGAAGGACGCGTTCTGGAAGAGGGCGAACCCGAGAAGATTGTTCAAAGCAGCAGCGCCCGGGCCATTTATCTGGGCGAAAAATTCAGCATGTGATGGTTGTCTGGCATGGAACTCAAGCAACAGCTCAAACTGACACAGCAGCTGATCATGACACCCCAGCTCCAGCAGGCGATCAAGCTTCTGCAGCTTTCCCGGCTTGAGCTTTCCGATTTGATTGCCCAGGAGATTAATGAAAATCCCGTGCTTGATGAAACGCTGGCGCAGGAGCCTGAGACAAAAGACGACGGCGGAGACCAGATTGATGAGAAAGCACCAATTGAAGACCAGAAGACCGAGCCGTCTGATGATTTTGACTGGCGTGATTATGTTGACCGCTCGATTGCTCCCTCCGGCAGCGGCTATTTTGATGGAGGGGATCAAGAGGACTATGCCCCTGCTATTACCAGGAAAACCTCATTTGCTGACCACCTGCTCTGGCAGCTGCATTTGCATGACCTCTGCGATCAGGAAATGGAGATTGGAGAGTACATCATCGGCAACCTCGACAAAGACGGGTATCTTCTTTTGGCGCCGGACGAGGTTGCCGCAGATCTCGGGGCTGACAAACAGCTGGTCGAGCAGGTGCGCCGTAAAATTATCAGATTTGATCCTGTAGGAGTGGCGTCACGCGACCTGGCGGAGTGTCTCATTGCTCAAGCGGAACTGCTGCCATGTAACAGCGAGCTTATACAACAGATACTGCTGCACTGCATGAAGGAGCTTGAAAGAAAGAAGTATCAGGTCATTGCGAGGGATTTAAAAATACCGCTCAAGGATATACAGGAAGCCTGTGAAATTATTGCCAATATGGAGCCGCGTCCGGGGCGGGCATTTAACGACAATGAAACGCAGTACGTCACTCCTGATATTTACGTCTACAAGTCCGGTGATGATTATGTCGTGATGCTCAACGAAGATGGTCAGCCAAAGCTCCGGATTAATTCATTTTACAAGAATATTCTTTCCGACAACAAGGTCAGTTCTGAAAAAACAAAGGAGTACATTCAGGATAAACTGCGTTCGGCGGTCTGGCTTATAAAAAGCGTGTATCATCGTCAGTCCACAATTATGAATGTCATGAAAAGCATTATCAAGTTCCAGCGTGATTTTTTCGATCATGGAACAGGCCGTCTAAAGCCGCTCGTGCTGCGCGACGTTGCTGAAGATGTGGGGATGCACGAATCCAATGTCAGCCGCATCACGACCAATAAATATGTGCTGACTCCGCACGGCATTTTTTTGCTGAAATATTTTTTCAACAGCGGCCTTCCTTCCGACGACGGGGATTCGATCGCGTCGGAAAGCGTGAAGAACATGATTAAAGACCTTGTCCAGCAGGAGGATACGCTTAAGCCTTGCAGCGATCAGGAGATTGTGAGAATGTTAAAGGCCAAGGGCGTCAATATAGCCCGTCGGACGGTAACGAAGTATCGTGAGATGTTGGGGGTTCTTTCCTCGTCAAAGAGGAAAAAACATATTTAACAACCTTGAGAAAGGAGCCGCTATGGAGATGACAGTAACTTTTCGTCACCTTGAGCCCAGCGATGCGTTGAAGGATTATGCTATGGATAAGGTCTCTCGGATTGAAAAGTATCTGAGCAATATAACAGAAGTGCATATCATTCTTTCCCATGAAAAGCGCGCCAACACCGCTGAAGTGATTGTGCATGCGAACAGGGCAAAAATTACTGCAAAAGATACGCATGAAGACAATATGTACGCCTCCATTGATCTTGTGGCAGATAAGATAGAGCGCCAGGTTAAAAAGCATAAAGATAAGATTACCAGCCATAAAGAACATAAAAAAGCGCTCCATAATATTTTTTCTGCTGAGCAGCTAACAGCATCACGGGAGCAGAGCATTGTAAAGTCTGAAAGTGTTTCTATCCGGGCCATGAGCGTTGACAGCGCTTTGGTGCAGATAGGCCAGAACGATGATGAGTTTTTTGTTTTTAAAAATATCGATACGAATAATGTTAATGTGCTGTATAAGCGTCGGAATGGTGATTTTGGGCTTATCGAGCCTGAAAATGCATAAGAGCTGTTTCATGTACTGACAAGGATTAAGGTATGAAAATAAGCGAACTTCTTAATGAAAATTTGATAATTGCCGATTTGAAGGCGGGCGCCAAGCAGCAGGCCCTTGAAGAGATGGTTGCATGCCTGACAGCCAACAGGCATGGCATAGATGCAAAAGATTTGTTCAATGTGCTTATTGAGCGTGAAAAGCTCGGCAGCACCGGCATCGGCAACGGGATTGCCATTCCACATGGCAAGCTTGACGGCCTTGACAATATCTGCCTGGTGTTTGCCCGCAGCACTGCTGGTATTGAGTTTGATTCACTTGACGGCAAGCCCGTGCACCTTATTTTTTTGCTTGTTGCGCCATCGAACTCTGCGGGTGTACATCTGAAGGCTCTTGCGCGTCTTTCCCGGCTTTTAAAGGAGAAAAATTTTCGTGACGATTTGCTCGGGGCGGCTGACGCTGCAGCGATGTATACGATAGTCGTTGTGGAAGATGAAAAAATAACTGCATGAACGCACGGTGTTTGCGCAATTAACAACGGTTTTCTGCCACCCCGCCATCTGCCTCTGGCGGGGTGCCTTCCTTCCAAAAGAGCTATGGCAAAAAAGATAGATATCATAATATTGAGCGGGCTCTCCGGCTCCGGCAAAAGCACGGCCCTGCATACGCTGGAAGACCTCGGGTTTTTTTGTATTGATAATTTGCCGATTTTGCTTCTGCCCATGTTTATAGATCTCTGCCAGAGTTCAACTTTTGATATTTCCCGGGTTGCTCTTGTGATGGATATACGCGAGCGCAATTTTTTGAAGGACTTTCAGCCGACACTTGAAAATATTCGTAAGGCGCAATATGCCCCGTTACTTATTTTTCTGGAGTGTGCCGATGCCGTTCTTGTGCAGCGCTTCAGCGAGACGCGCCGGCAGCACCCACTGAGCGAAGGGGGCAGGGTTCTTGATGGAATCAGCCGGGAACGCTCCATGCTCAAGGAGATAAAATCGATGGCTGACCGCATCATCGATACATCGGAATGGAATGTTCATGAGCTGAAAATGACTATTGAAAAATATTTCAACGGCATATCAAAGCGCGATATGTCCTTAGCATTTCTGTCCTTTGGATTTAAATACGGCCTACCGCATGAGGCAGATATCGTTATCGATGTTCGCTTTATGCAGAATCCCTATTTTGTTCCGGAGCTTAAAAACCTTACGGGCAATGATGATCCTGTAGCGCAGTATGTTCTCAGCAGGCAGGATGCCCGAGAGTTTGTGGACCGGTTTCAGGCTTTCCTGACTTTTCAGCTGCCGCTGTTTGAGCGTGAAGGCAAATCGTATTTAACAGTCGCCATCGGGTGTACGGGAGGCAAACACCGTTCAGTTGCTGTTGCAAATATTTTTAAGGATTTTTTTTTACTGCACCGTCCCAATGTTTGCGCTCAGCACCGGGATATTGATAAAGAATAATTATCGCTCTCATGCCTGCGGCATCCGAGCAGATTGAAAGGAGTCCATCACTGATGATTGGAATTGTTCTTGTCGGACACTGCAGATTTGCAGATGAATTATGCCGGATAGTGAAAAATATTGTCGGCGACATTGATAATATGTGTCCTGTTAATTTTGAACCTGAAGAAGCGCCTGACGACTCAATGAAAAAAGTTGCAGCCGCCATTTTGAGGGTAGACAAGGGAAAAGGTGTACTGGTGCTGACCGACATGTTTGGCGGCACGCCCTCGAATATGAGCCTATCGTTTCTTGAAGAAGGCAAAGTGGAGGTCCTTACCGGAGTCAATCTGCCTATGCTCATACGCCTGATTACGCTGCGAAGCAATGGCGGAAAACTTTCAGAACTGGCATCTGAATTGAAGGCGTACGGTCAAAAAAATATATGTATAGCAAGTGAATTGCTGCAGCAGCAAAAGCAGTCCGGGCAGTAGCCCCCGCAATTCTGTTAGATCGCTATGAGCCGCATTACGATCATACCCATGTGCGAGAAGCATCTTGATGCTGTTGCTGCAATCGAGATGGAACTTTTTTCAGACCCGTGGTCAAGGGCACTTTTTTTTCAGGATATTCAGACCGATTTCGGGCAGTGCTATGTTGCTTTGAGGGATGCAGTGGTTGTCGGGTATGTGAATGCCTGGGTTCTCTGCGACGAATGCACTATACATCGTTTAGCCTGCCGCAAAAAAAATCAACGCTGCGGCATCGGTGCTCAGCTTCTTTATTTTTTGATGCGCGAGGCAGTGCGTCGCGGGGCGAAGTTTTTTTTTCTCGAAGTCCGCGCATCCAATACGGCAGCGCAACGGTTTTATGAAAAAGCTGGTTTTGTCAAAACCGGACTTCGCAAGGCTTATTATACCGATTCACTTGAACATGCAGTGCTTATGAGTATGACTGCAGGTAACCAACAGCAGGCTGAGTGAAATGATGCATAATGCTGCGACCCACATTGCCGAGCTCGTTTCAAAGCGCGAGGTCATACCCGGCACGTTTTATTGCTCGCTGAAGGCCCCCATGCTTGCGTCGCAATCCCGTCCCGGCCAGTTTATCATGATACAGGTCCAGAGTGGCACCGACCCGCTTCTGCGGCGGCCGATAAGCCTGTGCGGCGCCGGAAACGGTTCGGTTGAAATACTTTTTCAGGTCAAGGGCAGAGGCACCGAGATCATGGCTGCCTGGGAGCCGGGGCGCGCAGTCAATGTGCTCGGCCCTTTCGGCAATGGGTTCATGATTCCAATTGATAGTAAAACAGCAGTGCTTGTTGCCGGTGGCATCGGCGCAGCGCCGCTCCTTTTTCTTGTTAAAGAGCTGTCATCTCAATTTCCAAACACTAAACTTGATTTTTTCTTTGGCTCAAAGACTGGTGTTGAGTCTGCCATAGCAAATAGTGTAGCGAATCAAATACAGGAATTCATACATGTAACAGAGGATGGTTCGACTGAGTTGAAGGGCTTCGTTACAGATGCTTTTGAAGCTGCTTTCAAAAAAGGGGATATCTGTACAGACCGAGCATCTATATACAGTTGCGGTCCTTCTCCCCTGTTGAAAAAGGTTGCGCGGATTGCTGCAGAATATGCCATCCCCTGCCAGGTATCTCTTGAGGCACATATGGCCTGCGGCGTTGGCGCCTGCCTTGGCTGCGTGGTAGAGACACAAGACGGCTTTAAGCGGGTCTGTGCCGATGGCCCGGTTTTTGACAGCAGCGTACTGGACTGGAATCATGACTGATACAGCGATAGATCTCAGCATCACCATAGCCGGCATCAGGATGAAGAATCCTCTGATGGTCGCCTCCGGCACATTTGGTTATGGTGAGGCATATGCAGCCTTTATTGATAATAATATTTTGGGCGCTATTGTCACGAAGGGCATAGCGCTCACGCCGTCAAGGGGCAACCCGCCGCCTCGCGTGGTTGAAACACCTTCGGGCATGCTTAATGCCATCGGGTTGCAGAATGTTGGCCTTGAAGTTTTTATCGAAGAGAAAATGCCCTATCTCCGGCAGTTTGCTACGCCGCTGATAGTCAATTTTTATGGTTCCACCATCGATGATTATGTCCAGCTTGCCGGCCGCCTCAGCGAAGTTCAGGGTATTGCAGGGCTGGAGGCCAATATTTCATGTCCCAATATCAAGCAGGGTGGCATCAGCTTTGGCACTGATGCGGACATGGCCGGACGAGTAACCGAAGCAATACGCAGGGTGACGCAGTTGCCTCTTATCGTAAAGCTGACGCCTAATGTTACCGATATCGGGTCCATTGCAAGACGTGTTCAGGACGCAGGGGCTGATGCCCTGTCGCTAACCAATACATTCACCGGCATGGTGGTTGATATCGATACCTGTAAACCTGCTCTTGCCAATGGCACGGGCGGGCTTTCCGGGCCGGCTATAAGACCGCTGGCGCTTCGCATGGTGTGGGAAACACTTAAAAGGGTTTCAATTCCCGTTATAGGCATTGGCGGCATCATGACGGCTCAGGATGCATTGCAGTTTCTGATTGTCGGCGCGCAGGCCTTTCAGATCGGCACAGCGCTTTTTGTGAATCCTCAAGCCCCCTATGAGATTTTGGAAGGGATTAAAGGCTATTTGCAGAAGAAAAATGTATCATCACTTTCAGAACTCATTGGATGCATCACTGCATGATACAGCGCAAAAAGACTCGTCAAATCAAGGTCGGCTCTGTTGCTGTCGGGGGGTGCGCGCCGGTGAGCGTGCAGTCCATGACAAATACCGATACCCGCAATGCTAAAGCCACTGTCGCTCAGATCAGAAGGCTCGTTCGGGCAGGCTGCGAGGTCATACGTGTTGCCGTGCCTGATGAAACAGCTGTTGCGGCTTTGCCCTCGATTGTCAAAGGGTCTGCAATTCCCGTGATAGCAGATATACATTTCAATTATCGTCTGGCACTGGGGGCCATGGATGCGGGCGTCCATGGCATACGGATAAACCCCGGCACTATTGGCAGCAGGCCGCGTCTTGCCGAAGTTGTCAAACAAGCAAAGGCCAGCAATCTGTCCATTCGTGTAGGGGTCAATGCAGGATCGCTTGAGAAAGATATTTTGAAGAAATACGGCCATCCTGTTGCAGAGGCGCTTGTGGAAAGCGCTCTTAATAATGTCCGGATCCTCGAGGATATGGATTTCGACCAGATAAAGATTTCTCTAAAATCCTCTGATGTTCTGACCACGGTGCTCGCCTACCGTCTGCTGTCAAAGAAGACACGCTATCCCCTGCATATCGGCGTTACGGAAGCGGGCACGCTTTTTTCCGGCACAATAAAATCAGCCATCGGTCTTGGCATTCTGCTTGCCGAGGGTATTGGCGATACACTGCGCGTGTCCCTTTCTGCTGATCCTGTTGAAGAAGTGCATGCAGCCTTTGAGATGCTCAAATGCCTTGGTATCCGGCGTCGTGGGCCTGAACTCATTTCTTGCCCAACCTGCGGCAGGCGTCAGATTGATGTCATCTCTCTGGCAAAAAAGATTGAAAAAAAACTGGCTGATTTCCCTCATCCCATCAAAATTGCCATCATGGGTTGCGAGGTGAACGGGCCGGGCGAGGCAAAAGAGGCAGATATCGGCATTGCCGGCAGCCGTACCATCGGGGTAATTTTCAGGAAGGGCAAAATCGTAAAAAAATGCGCCAAGGAACACCTTATGGATGAGTTTTTTAAAGAGATAGATGCTTTTTCTGAAAGCATTTGAGCTGAAACAGTCAAGGAGAAGACAGATGCGGTATTCCCAGATATTGATTCCGACACTTCGAGAAGATCCTGCAGAGGCCGAAGTTGCCAGTCATCGCCTGATGATGCGGGCGGGCATGATCCGCAAACTAGCCGCTGGAATTTATGCAACATTGCCCCTGGGGCAGCGTGTCATGCAGAAGACTGCTCAGATAGTTCGCGAGGAGATGAATCGGGCCGGCGCGCAGGAGGTTTTTCTGCCTTTTATCCAGCCCGCGGAACTCTGGGCTGAAAGCGGCAGGTGGGATGTGTATGGCAAGGAAATGCTGCGCTTCAAGGATCGCAGCGACCGCCAGTTTTGCCTCGGGCCCACGCATGAAGAGGTCATTACAGACATTGTACGCACGACTGTCAACTCATACCGGCAGCTGCCTATTAATCTCTATCAGATCCATATCAAGTTTCGCGATGAGATACGACCGCGATTCGGGATGATGCGCGCCCGCGAGTTCATCATGAAGGATGCCTACAGTTTCGATATCGACGAGCAGGGTGCAGAAGAAAGCTATAGAAAAATGCACGACGCCTACTGCCGTATTTTTAACCGCCTTGGGCTTACATTCAGGGCAGTGGAGGCTGATACGGGCCCTATCGGCGGCAATTTCTCCCATGAATTTATGGTGCTTGCCGACACGGGCGAGGATATTATCGTTACCTGCACTGCCTGCGATTATGCCGCCAATACGGAAAAGGCAGAGATTGCACAGCCTGCCCTAAAGCGGGTTGATGCCGCTGATTTCAAGGAACTTAAGCGGGTTGAAACACCCAATATGCGCACCATCGAAGAGGTCGCCGGTTTCCTGAAAGTTGCGCCCAAAGACTTGATTAAGACACTGGTTTTTAGCAGCTCCCAGGGCCCTGTAGTCGCCTTAGTGCGGGGCGATCATGATATTAATGAGGTGAAACTGCGCAATTATCTTACGTGCGACTCGCTTGAGCTTGCAGAGGATGATGTAATTGAAAAAATTACCGGTGCGCCGCGCGGGTTTGCCGGTCCGACGGGTATGAAGAATGTGCGCATGGTGGCCGATTTTGGGCTTCAGGGCTGCCGCAACATGGTGACCGGCGGCAATGAGCCAGATGTGCATGCCGTTAATGTGAATTTTGATCGAGATTTCTCGATTGATGAATTCGTCGATATTCGAACGGCTCAGGCCGGCGACAGGTGCCCCCGCTGCGGCAAGGCGCTTGCTACCACGCGCGGCATCGAGGTCGGGCATATTTTCAAGCTGGGCACCAAATACAGCAAGGCAATGAGCTGCAGCTATCTTGACCAGCAGGGCAGGGCGCAGCCGATGATCATGGGCTGCTATGGTATTGGTGTGGGGCGCACTGTTGCCGCAGCAATAGAACAGTCGCATGATGAAAACGGCATTATC
>CAYNVA010000245.1:0-2199 GCA_964400575.1 uncultured Thermodesulfobacteriota bacterium
TCCGCCTTGTCGATTTCATCAATAATGAGCACCACCTGCTCAGGAGCTGCAAAAGCCTCGCCGAGCTTGCCGAGTTTTATATAGGGCTTAATATCAGAAATATCGCGGTCGCCGAACCGGGCGTCATTGAGCCGCTTGACCGTGTCATACATATACAGCCCTTCCTGGGCCTTGGTGGTCGACTTTATGTTCCAGACAAACAGCTGCTTCCCGAGCCCTGTGGCAATGGCCCGGGCAAGAAGTGTTTTTCCCGTGCCCGGCTCACCTTTCACCACAAGTGGCCGCCCCAGGGCAATGGAGACATTGACGCTGTCGCGCAACTCCGGCGAAATTACATAGTCCTCTGTTCCCTTGAAATAGTCCATGGCGCGTGGTCCTTTCCTCAAATTCGGAGCTTTGTTGCCGAAGCGATTAATGAATGCAGTATAGGGTATGCTGGCCTTCTATGTCAAAGAAATTGCTCCTGAGCGGGCGGCGGGAGGGTGGTGCGCACTCTGCTTACTGTGCCCCACCTGGTCAGGAGGGGTTAGGGGAGGTTGTTAAACACCTGATTTCAAATGCAATCTTTGATTTCTTCTCAGAACCGGCTCTGCAGAGCCATCACCTCGCCGCCGCGTGCTGGGGCGAGGGCCGGGGTGAGGTGGCAGTATAAACATCTTGGGCTGTATACCAGGCTGGCAGAAAATAAATCCACCCCCTTTTCATTACTGAAGGAATCATGCGCTAGTCAGGCAGCCTTGCGTTCTGCCAGCTGACGCACTACGGCAACTGCGCGTCCGACTCCATCTTCGGCTTTGATTTTCAACCCCAGGCCAGCTGCACGCTGGCGCATGGTTTGATCAGTCACAGCCGTTTGAATGGCGTGCGCAAGCCGTTCGACCGTAAGTTGCCTGCGCGGAACAGGCTCCGGCCCGACACCCAACCGCGCTACGCGCTGACCCCAGAATGGCTGATCGGCAAAAAAAGGAATGACAACAGAAGGCACGCCTGCTCTGAGACCGGCGGCAGTTGTTCCGGCGCCGCCATGGTGCACAACAGCGGCAACGCGCGGGAAAAGCCATGAGTGCGGTATGGAATCAATCATGAATACCGAGTCCGGCATAGCAGCCGTGTGCATACCGCTCCAGCCGGAAAGAAGTATCGCCCGCTGGTTTATTTTTCTCAGCGCTTGTATAACCAGATCAGCCGTCTCTTCCGGTTTTCGCGTGCTCATACTCCCGAATCCGATATACACGGGAGGAGGGCCGGCCCGCAGAAAATCCATCAGGTCTGATGGAGGGGTCCAGTCAGCTGCGGTATCAATGAACCAGTAACCGGTGACATGCGTATCAGCATCCCAATCAGGTGGCGGGGGTATGACTGACGGGCTGAATCCATAGAGAACGGGCAGCCCCTGTATGCGGCAGGAATTATACGGCCCCCAGAACGAAGCGGCAGGCACGCCGAGCCCTTGCTGCCGCGACAAACTGTCGGCCGACCGAAACCCCTGCCATATTATCTGACGGGTATAATGATGAGACAGGCGATTAAACGTTCCTCTGAACCATGAGGGAAGCCCGTGAAAAAGAAAACTCGGGAATGCTTGGGTAGGCGTAAAAGGAGCTAAATAAGCCTGAAGAAAGGGGAGCCCCAGCTTCTCTGCAAGGGAGAGGCCGATGTACAGACCGCCTATGCCTCCCATCAGCAGATCCATCCCCTGGCAGGCAGCTAAGCCCTCACGTGCCCACTGAAGAGCCGCTTTTTGGAGTATCGCAGATGTGCGGAACGTAACGGCAAGGAATTTTCCTTTCTCCAAAAGCTCACACATTTCTTTGCTTTGGATAATTTCCTGCACATTACCCGCAATAGGCCAGAACTCCAGCCCGCGTACCTTTACTAGCGCTTCAAAGTTCTGAAGGGTCACCAAGCGCACGACATGCCCGGCTTCTTGTAAGCCCAGGCCTAAGGCAATGTAGGGCTCAACATCTCCCCGGCTTCCTGTGGCAAGTATGGCAATGCGCATTAACAGTGGATTCCTTTTTCTGTATTAGAGCATTTTTCTTTTTGTTGTAGCCACGGGCCCTTATGGTGAGCCTTTGTTTCGTTTGCCCGTGCTCTATTCTCGCAAGAGAAACTGGCAATGATGTCATGCCAATCGCTCGAACCGCACGGGCTACTCTCACCAAAAGCTCACCTGTGCGCATATGGCTATACTATTTT
>CAYNVA010000246.1:0-10403 GCA_964400575.1 uncultured Thermodesulfobacteriota bacterium
CACCCTTGCACAACTTCTATGGCGTTTTGGCCGATTAGTGAAACAATGATACCGGGGAAAATTTTTTCCTGATTGTGTCCGGTCCAAGAGCCGCCGGGAGCGCATTGCCTGCCATTGCATGTAACTGTTCAGGGTTCAAAATTGTTTATCGTTCGTCGTTGATGGTTTATGGTTTTGTACGAACAACGATCAACAACCAACGATCAACAACCAACGATTAACGAACAGGGCTTATGGACCCCTCGCTACCTGAGTAGTTACCATTTCAGTAACAAATAAACTTACCAAGCGGTTGCTGCCATGAGCTCCGACTGTTTTTTTATACTTTAACCGCATGCAAGCCACCTGAAAAATCCAAACGCCTTCACACCTGCGGATTCTGTTGCCGCAGGACTATCCGGGTAATTTCCCGCGGGCAGTTGATGCGCATGGGCGGCCCGACAACGCCAAGGCCCCTGTTGATGTAGAGATAGGAGCCGTCTTTGTCGTACAGGCCATAGTCCCGCTCATAGAAAAGTTTTGCCAGCGACCAGTTATGGCCGCTTCCGGCAGGTGCGATTATCTGGCCTGCATGGGTATGCCCTGCAAGTGTGAGGCGTGTGCCCATAGACGCAGCAGCATCAAAAACAGTTGGCCGGTGGGAAAGCAGAACCCTGAATCCAAAGCCTGGCGCCTGTTGAAGCGCTTTTTCCAGGTTGGGGATATTCAGGTCGCGCCTCAAGCGGCCCTGCGGATCGTCGATGCCCACAAGCTGCAGCAGGCCGCCGCCTTCGGGCCGAATCTCCCGCCATCCGTTGCGCAGCATCTGCACTCCTTCTTTTTCGAGCCGGCTGCACAGGCGTTCAGTGTCGCAGTAGAAATCATGGTTGCCCAGTACGCCATAGACGCCCTGTTCCGCCTGCAGGCCGGCAAGCCCTTCAGCCGCCTCATCAATGTAGGAAGAGCCCCAGTTGATGATATCGCCGGTGATGGCCACAAGGTCGGGGGCCATGGCATTGATGCGCCCGACGACAGACTGCAGCGTGGCGCCGTCCATAAACGGGCCCACATGCATGTCGCTTATCTGGACGATGGTGAAGCCGTCAAGGCCTGCAGGCAGGTCCGGAAACGCAAGCTCGACATCATCAACCTTCATCTGTGAGCTGCCCACATACAGGCCATAGAGCGACGGCACTGCAACGGGCACGGCAACACCTGCCGCCATCATTTTCAGGAACTCCCTTCGCCGGCCATTGCAATCTGATACCGGCCCTGCGGGAGCGCCTGTGCTGCCGGAGCGAAAAAAAACCCTGCCGATACCGGCCACGGCAGCCACAGCCACAAACAGCGGGGCAAGTGCAAGGCAGATGAGCATATAGGCAAAAAACGGGTAGATAAGCGCATAATCAATTACAGCCCCGAACTGCTGCCGAAGCTCCACGGGATTGAAAAGAAAAAGGTAGGCGCAATTCAGGTACAGCATCGCTGCAAGCGCCGCAAGCAAGGACCTGCGGCTTGCGTGCTTTTTAAAAGCAAAGATACAGCCTGCAACGGCAATGGCCTGCACGGTCACAAACGAGACGACAAATCGCAGGATGACGGATGAAAGATCGTAGTGCATAAAACCCTTATTTACTGTTGTTGCCTGGAGTGTTATTCTAATCATAGCGTGTTTCCGTGAAAACGGCAAATGATGGAAAAATGTTTCATTGGTTGAATTAGTTCAATTAGTTGGATTGGTTAGAGAACCAACAAAACCAATGTAACCAATCGAACCAATGTAACCAATATAACCAACAAAACCAATATAACCAACAAAACCAATATAACCAATCAAACCAATTAAACCAATGGAACTCTCCGAAACGCAAGCAGCATCCTTTGTGCGGCGAAAATACCTGCACATCATTCTGCCCGCCTTCATCGGTTCGGTCATCGCCTATCTCGACCGGGTCAATATCGCCTATGCCGCTCTTACGATGAACACGGACCTCGGGTTTTCCGCGCAGGTTTACGGCGCAGGCGCAGGGATCTTCTTTATCGGCTATGTCATTTTCGAGGTGCCGGGGGCCATCATTGCCGAGCGATGGAGCCCGCGAGTATGGCTTGCCCGCATTCTTATCACGTGGGGCATTATTTCCTGCTTCATGGCGTTCATACAGTCACCATGGCAGTTCTATCTCGTGCGGTTTCTGCTGGGCGCGGCAGAGGCGAGTTTTTATCCGGTGATATATGCAATCGTCATTCCGCGCTGGTTTACGCCGCAGGAGCGCCCGCAAGCCATCGCCCTGATGCTCACCTCGCTTCAGGCCTCTGCCATCATCGGTGCGCCCCTTGCCGGATGGCTTTTAGGCATTACGGCTTTCGGCCTGCATGGCTGGCAGATGCTTTTTATACTTGAATCCATACCCGCCGTGGTTTTCGGGGTGATTATACTCTTCGTGCTTGCCGACTGGCCACGGGAAGCCGCATGGCTGACCCTGCAGGAGAAAGAGCATCTTGCGGACTGCTTTGAGCAGGAAACAGCGGCCAAAAAAGCCGCGCGCCACTACACCATGTGGCAGGCCCTGCGGGACCCCGAGGTGCTGAAACTCTGCTTCATCTATTTTTTGTGGTGCACCGGCTTCTGGGGATTCAATTACTGGATGCCCACAGCGCTCAAAGAGCTCTCGGGCTGGTCAAATCTCACTATCGGCTGGCTGATCGTCATCCCCATGGCCCTGTCGATGCTTACCATGATGTTTATCGGCGCATCATCATCCCGCACGGGTGAGAAGCGCTGGCATGGCGCCGTGCCCTTGTTCGCAAGCGCTCTCGGGATGGGCATCGGGGCCTTTGTTACAAACCCGCAGGTCAATTTTCTCTGTGTCTGCCTCACCGCCATCGGCGTGTACGGAGCATTCGGCATCTGGTGGTCATACCCCACGACCTTTCTGTCGGGGGCTGCGGCCGCAGGCGCTGTGGCGCTTATCAACTCCTGCGGCAATGTGGGCGGCTATGCGGGCCCGTATCTCAACGGGTTTGTAAAAGATGCAACAGGCTCCTTTCTCCGGGCGTCAATCGTTTTGGCCTGCATGCTTGCGGCTGCCGGCGCGCTCATGCTCACACTCAAAAAAAAGCCGCCTCACATCTGAGGCGGCTTCGATACTTATATTGTCTTGAGGAAAACTATCGCCTATGCGGGTGTTTTTGACTGCCCCAGCGCCTGTCTTATTTTCACGCCAAGTTCGCGGGCCTGATCCATAATTTCTTTTTTGTCCCGCACGTCATCCATACCGGCCGCAGCGCCGAGTTTGCCGACGATGTTCATTTCGCCGTAGCCGGCATAGCTCTCCATTATTGCAAGCACACTGTCCACCCCATGGCCGGCCACCGCCGATACAATTGCCGCGGGTTTGCCGGCAAGGGGCTTGCGGCCATGCATGGCTATTTCAGCCTCCTTTCCGACGCCCATGTAGCCAAGGGCGATGCTGCGGTCCATAAAGCTTTTAAAAAGTCCGGATACATTGCCGTAATAGCACGGCGAGCCGAACACAATGGCGTCGCAATCGATGAGCTTCTGGTACAGGTCAGTCATGCCGTCCTGCTGCCAGCACCTGCCTTCAAAGGCGCAGCGCATGCAGCCCGTGCAGTACCCGATGTTCAGGTCGATAAGCCATATAAGCTCCGACGGGCCGACAGCCCCCTGCAATACCGCCTCGATAAGAGCGCCGGTATTGCCCTCTTTCCTTCCACTGCCGCAAAGTCCGAGTATCATGGTGTCCTCCTTTACATTGGTTTGATGTAGGAGCGGCTTTAGCCGCGATTTTCCATGCCTTGCCAGCTGCTCAGGGCCGCTGCGGCTATGCTGCCGTCAGAGCGGCATATGCCGTGGCGGAAACAGCCGCTTCCCGCGCCATCATCGGGTGCGCATTTCGAGACGACCTGCTCCTGCTCACGGCATTCCGCCAGAAATTCGATCTGCAGCCGGTGGAGGCGGCACGAGCGCCGGGTATCAGGCGGCACGGCCTCAAGCGCCCAGTCGATATAATTGACATTATTGACGTGCTGGTTCATGTCAAGATCGCTCGTGCGCACGGTGAATGGCCGCTGCCACGGGCACTGGCCCGACGGCGGCTCCACCTTGCCGGAAAGCTTTGTCTCCAGATCAAGTTCAGGGCCATCCACGGCAAAATCGCGAACAAATTCAGGCCGCAAAGGCCTGCGGCGGTCAAGGTCAAAGAGCAGCCACGCACTGGTTCCGAATCCTATCATGCGCTCGCCGCAGCGCAGCCTGAACAGGCGCAGGGCAAACATGCGCTCAACACCTGCGGGCCAGGTGTCAATCGTCACCTCATCTGGCCAGCCCGGAAAGGCCGACATCTGCACCAGCATGCGCGACAGCACCCAGCTCTGGCCCTGCTCCATCAGCTTCTGCATGCCCGCGCCCAGCCGTGCGGCATGGTTGCCGGCAGCCTCCTGGAAATAGTTGCACAGGGCCTGGATGGTCACGCAGCCGTCAGGCCCCACTTCGTAATAGCGCGTCCGGAATGTTTCAGTCCACAGAGTTTCGTGCATGTTAGCGCACCTTTCATAACTGGCACATCTGCAGTATGTCAGTTTTTTTTGCCGGCATGCCACAGTCTTTTCAGGCAACACGATAGCATATGATCAATACAAAGGCCATACATGAACTGTCCTGTATGGCCTGCAGGAAGTACGTTTCGGTACAAGAGAAAATTGTTTCTAAAGGCTGTCGGTTTGCATGCAGGCATGGTATATAAATCAAAAGATGAAACCCGACAGCCCTTTGTGCTATTATATGAAGAGTCACTTAAGTGGCATGAGGCAGTCTGAGGCTAAAACTTTTATACATAATTGGAGAGCCTCGAACTGCACAAAATTAAAAAAAGCGACAAGTGAAAGTGGGGTACAGTATGAAAAGAGTCGCGCTTCTGCTGCCGGTGGTTTTTATGATGGCGGCCTGTTCGGCAAAAGCCGTTCGGACAATTGATCCGGCCCAGACAGATCCGCGGGAGCAGGAACTGCGTGCTGTGATTGCCGAGGCAGAGCCGTTGGTGAGCAATCTTCTGGCGTCGCTGAATACAGGCGACTATATAGCCCATGTCAGGGATTTTGACGACACTGCGCGGGCAGCAATCTCTGAAGAGCAGTTTAAAATATTTTATGAAGAAAAATGCAGGAATAAGCTTGGACTTCATGAAGAAGGCAAGTGCCAGGTCAATAAGATTGAAAAACACCCTGATTTTTATATGATTTATTATTTTGTGAAGTTTCGCAATGTCGGGGCCCGAGACCCGGTCGTGATGGCTGTGAAGATTACAAGGACTGCAAGCGGGCTGAAAGTCTCAGGGATTTCCTATCGGCATGCACTTCTGGGAACGTAAGAGGTATTGATCAAAGAGTATTTCAGGCTGATTACAGAGCGCGTAATCAGCTTTTTTTATGCTTCGGCATCGCTGCACGAATTTTTAAACTGAGAAACAATCCGGCAATGGTGCTCTCCGCTTGCTTTGCAGAAAAACTGACGTTCATTTTCTGATACCGACTCGATAGTTATCAGCAGTGCTTCTGTTGGCAGGGCATCGCTTATTCGGTCGGCCCATTCAATGACAGCGACGCCGTCGGCGCCGACATAATCCTCAAATCCGATTGCTTCCAGATCGTGGCTGCCCGACAGGCGGTAGGCGTCAAAATGGTAGAGCGGCACCGGCCCGGGATATTCCTGCAGAATAGTAAAGGTCGGGCTTGTCACCTCGCTTGCAGGGGTATTATTGAGCCCTTCGGCCAGCCCTTTTATAAAGCAGGTTTTGCCGGCGCCAAGATCGCCCACGAGTCCGATCACAGAGCCTGCGGTCAGGTATGCCCCCAGCAGTTTGCCGAGCTCAATTGTTTGGCTGCTGCTTTGGGAAAAAAAAGAAAATTCAAAATATTTTATCATTTGAGTAGCCTTTAATCGGGGTGCTTTTTTCACTATGTTATCATAGGCGGCGCTATTGTCAAACCGGGCGGATAATTTTTCAAAAAGCTCATGGCAGGGTTTTTTATTTTTTCGTAACTGTTCAGGATTCAGGGTTCAAGGTTCGGAGTTTGTATTCCGACTTCCGACCCCTGACCCCTCGCTGCCCGAGTAGCTACATTTTCCCTTGACCCGGCTGTGCCGGCTGTGCTACTTAAAAAGCACTACTCCAGATAAACCAGCAACAGCACAAAACGGCCAATAAGCATGTGTGCATATCGACGAGCGGCATAATAAACCTTCTCCAGTCACGGGGGAGGTTTTTTTTTAGGGGCAGGCCATGACAGGGCAAAAAATAATCATGGATACAAGCGATATCGACCGGACGCTCAACCGCATTGCCTTTGAATTGTGGGAGCATAACCGGGGCGCAGAAACATTTGCTTTCATAGGTATTCGCCGGCGCGGCGTGTCTATGGCCAACAGGCTCTCCCGGAAGCTGCAGGAATTCACCGGTGTCAGCATACCGGTCGGCGCTCTTGATATAACGCTGTACCGTGATGATCTTTCGGAGATAGCATCCCACCCGGTGCTGAAAAAAACCGAAATACCGTTCCCCATCAAGGGCACCAAGATTTATCTGTGCGATGACGTGCTGTATACGGGCAGAACCATCCGGGCGGCGCTTGACGGCATCCATGACCTGGGGCGGCCGGAGGCGATACGCCTGGTGGTGCTCATCGATCGCGGCCACCGGGAGCTTCCCATTCAGCCCGATTATACGGGCAGAAACATAACCACTACAAAGGATGAACGCGTTGAAGTGCTGCTGCAGGAAGACGACGGTATCGATCAGGCATTCATTACAGGAGGTGCGTAATGGAGCTGCGCTGCAAGAACCTGCTCTCGATAGGGGATCTTGTCCCCGAGGAAATTACCTATATTCTTGATACTGCCGCGTCCATGAAGGAAGTATCCGAGCGGGATATTAAAAAAGTGCCGACGCTGCGCGGCAAAACGGTCATCAATCTTTTTTTCGAGCCCAGCACCCGCACCCGCACCTCGTTTGAAATAGCCGGCAAACGGCTCAGCGCCGATGTGGTAAATATTTCTGCCAGCAGCAGCAGCGTGGTAAAAGGCGAAACGCTCAGGGACACGGGCGCGAACCTGCAGGCCATGCATCCGGATCTCATTGTCATCAGGCATTCCTGCGCCGGTGCGCCAAAAATTCTTGCCGATGCCCTGCCCGCGGCCATCATCAATGCCGGCGACGGAGCCCATGAGCATCCGACGCAGGCCCTGCTTGATGCATTCACCATGCGGGAGCGCAAGGGGGCCCTTGCGGGGCTGAAGGTGGCCATCATCGGGGATATTACCCACAGCCGCGTTGCCCGCTCCAATATTTTTCTGCTTACCATGATGGGAGCGCAGGTGTGCGTGTCGGGGCCTCAGACCATGGTGCCCCGTTTTATTGAATCGCTCGGGGTGACGTTTATCCCCTCGATTATCGATGCGGTGCGGGATGTTGACGTCATCATGATGCTGCGTATTCAGCTTGAGCGGCAGAGCCAGAGCCTTTTTCCGACGGTCAGGGAATATTCGCGGTTTTTCGGGCTCAGCAGGGCGGTGCTTGACAACGCGCGCCCCGATGTGCTCATCATGCATCCTGGACCTGTTAACCGCGGCATAGAAATGTCGGCCGACGTGATTGACGGACCGGGATCCATAATTCTTGAGCAGGTGACAAACGGCGTCGCAGTGCGCATGGCGCTTATGTATCTTCTGATAGGAAAATAAATTATGGCGCTGCTTATTAAAAACGGGCGTGTGATTGATCCAGCATCGGGAACCGACGGGATTCTGGATGTGCTGATCGACGGCGGAAAAATAATTGAGCTGCGCAAGCAGATTGCGGCAACCGGCAGCATGCAGGTGATTGACGCCGCGGGGCTGCTTGTGGTGCCCGGCCTTATCGACATGCACACGCACCTGCGTGAGCCCGGGCAGGAGTACAAGGAAACCATACATACAGGAGCCCGTGCTGCCGCGGCTGGCGGCTTTACCGCCATCGCGTGCATGCCCAACACCAGCCCCGTCAATGACAATGCATCGGTGACCAACTTCATTGTGAACCAGGCCCGCACAGAGGCATGCGTCAACGTGTATCCCGTTGGCGCCCTTACCAGGGATCTGAAAGGCGAAGCGCTTGCCGAGTATGGCGATATGAAGGAGGCGGGCATTGTCGCGCTTTCCGATGACGGGAAAACAGTCAAAAGCGCGGAGGTGATGCGCCGCTGCCTTGAGTATGCAAAAACATTTTCTCTCCCGGTCATCTGCCACTGCGAAGATGCCGATCTTTCGGCCAGGGGTGTGATGCACGAGGGCATTATTTCGACCAGACTTGGCATGCGGGGTATTGCGCCCGCCGCCGAAGAGCTGATTGTGGCCCGCGAGATAGCTCTTGCCGCATGGGTGGGCCACCCGGTTCATATAGCCCATGTGAGCACAGCCGGCTCGGTCCGCATTATACGGGATGCAAAAGCCCGGGGCGCTGCTGTGACCGCAGAAACAGCCCCGCACTATTTTACCTTAACCGATGAAGCGGTGGCTTGCTTTGATACAGCTGCGAAGGTGAATCCGCCGTTGCGCACGCAGCAGGATCTGGACGCCATCCGGCAGGGGCTGAAAGACGGGACGCTGGATGTTATTGCAAGCGATCATGCTCCGCACTCCTCACTCGAAAAGGATGTGGAGTTCGATAATGCCGCATTCGGCATGATCGGGCTCGAAACCTCACTGCCCCTGACGCTGTCGCTGGTGACGGAAGGTGTTCTGACTTTATCGCAGGCCCTTGAGAAATATACGGTCAATCCGGCACGGGTACTGCACCTGCCCAAGGGGCGTATTCAGGCAGGCTGTGACGGCGATATCACCATCATCGATCCGGAAGCAGTGTATGTGCTTGACCGCGACAGTCTCTGTTCCAGAAGCAGCAATTCGCCGCTGCTGGGCCGACACTTGAAGGGTCGTGCAGTCTCTACCATTGTCGCCGGCTCCATTGTGTATCCTTTTGGGGTTTGATACCGCTTCTGTATTCTCAGAGCTTTTTTGCTTGTATGAGTGACGCACCTGCATGGTGCGGAAATATTTTTTTTGTACGACATGCCCGTTATGAAAGACCCGTACATGCCCAAAATCCTGGTTGTTGATGACGAGCAGAGCATCCGCGAGATGCTGGAGATATATCTGCAGCGTGAGGGATATGCTGTATCGTGCGCCAGTGACGGACAAGAGGCTCTGGCCCACTGCAGTCAGGGGCGGTTTGATGTGATTATCACCGACATTAAAATGCCCCACATGGACGGTATTGAACTCCTGCAGCGCGTTCGCGAGTTTTCGCCGGACACTATTTTTATTATGATTACGGCATTTGCATCATATGAAACGGCCCGAGAGTCCATGCATGAAGATGCATATGACTATATCACCAAGCCGTTTTATGTTGAGGAAATAAAACGCAAAATTGATGCTGCCCTTGAAAAACGATCTCAGAACACAGGCTCCCGGCGTACGGGCGTCGTTTTAAATGCACAAGCACAGCAGCATTCCTGCGGCATGATCGGCCAGAGCCCGTCGATGAAAAAGGTTTTTGACCTGATCGGACGGGCGGCTTCAGTAAAGAGCAATGTGCTCATCACCGGCGAGAGCGGCACGGGGAAGGAACTGGTAGCACGGGCTATCCATAGCCAGAGCAATCGTGCCGGGCTTCCGTTTATCGTCATTAATTGCGGCGGTATTCCCGAGACGCTTCTTGAAAGCGAACTGTTCGGTTACAAAAAGGGAGCTTTTACCGGTGCCATTAAGGATAAAATGGGTTTTCTTGAGGCGGCTCACGGCGGCACGCTTTTTCTTGACGAGGTGGGAGAACTCCCTCTTTCGCTCCAGGTGAAACTGTTGCGCATGGTTCAGGAAAAGACGTTTACGCCTGTGGGCGGAACCGACGAGATCAAGGTTGATGTGCGCATAATATCGGCCACTAATAAAAATCTCGAGATGAAGGTGGCTGATGGATCGTTTCGGGAAGATCTTTATTACCGCCTGAATGTCATTAATATTGCGTTGCCGCCCCTTCGTGAAAGACGGGAAGATATTTCGCTGCTGGCGCGGTATTTTCTTGAGCGTTCTGCCCGCGAAACCGGGAAAAATGTGAGCGAAATATCGGATTTTGCCCTTGACTGCCTGATGCGCCACGCGTTTCCCGGCAATATCCGCGAGCTTGAAAATATCATCGAGCGCGGCGTTGCGCTGTCCACAACCAGTATTATGCTTCCGGAAGGTCTCGGTGCGGCAGTCTCAAGCGGCGTCGGGGAGAGCCAGCCGGCAACGTCTTCTGCCGGGGGCTGTATCAGTATTCCGCAGGAAGGTGTTCTTCTTGATGAACTTGTTGAGAGCTATGAAAGGGGCT
>CAYNVA010000247.1:0-2121 GCA_964400575.1 uncultured Thermodesulfobacteriota bacterium
GCCTGCCCCTTGGTCAGGCCGTAGACTTTATTGTCATGCACCAGCAGCGTAATATCCAGGTTGCGGCGTATGGCATTCATGAAGTGGTTGCCGCCCTCGCCATAGCAGTCGCCGTCTCCGGAATTGACAAGAATCGTGAGGCTGTGATTTGCCGCCTTCGCTCCAGTTGCAACCGGCAGGGCCCGGCCGTGCAGGCCGTGAAAAAAATTGCAGTTCAGGTAATGGGGCGTTTTTGCAGCCTGGCCGATGCCCGAGACGATGAGCACATCGCGGGGCGCAAGCCCAAGACGGGCCAGGGCGTCTTTTATGGAGCTGAGAATTGCGTGATTGCCGCAGCCCGGGCACCATTTGTTTTCAACGGTATTGTCGAAATCCTTCGGGCATGCCATTTGCTACCTCCCTTCTTTAAAGACGGCTGTGACGATTTCATGGGGATAGAAGGGCCTGCCGTCGTATTTAAGAACTGCCTGCGTTATGACAATGCCGGTTTCCTGTCGCAGGAGTCCTGCAAACTGGGCGGTGCTGTTCTGCTCAACGCAGATAAGGCGCTCTGCGCCGGACAGCGCTGCTTCGGCTGCCGCGCAGGGAAAGGGCCAGATATCGCAGAAGTGCGCGTAACCTGCATCAGCGCCGCCTGCGCGCAGCAGCTCAACAGCCTCGGCAACTACTCCCAGCGTCGAGCCCCAGCAGATGAGCCTGATTTTTGCAGCTGCGTGAGCAACAGTCGGCGGCCGCATGTCAGCGGCCATGCCCTGAAGCTTTCGCGCCCGCTTGTCAACCATTGCAGTGCGCAGCTCGGCTGCCTCGGTTGAGTGGCCGTCGGGCTTGTGCTCATTGCCGCAGACCATGACACGTGCTTCGCCTGCGCAGGGAACAGCCCGGGGCGATATGCCCGAGTCGGTCAGCGCGTAACGCTGATAGTCTGCCGGGTTTTTAAGGGCGGTATCGTCAATGGTGTGGCTTCTCACCTTTTCCGGGGCCTGCAATGCATCATCAAGCGTGTAAAGCGAATCAGTGAAATACTGGTCAACAAGGATAAGCGCCGGCACCTGATATTTGTCTGCAAGGTCAAAGGCCAGCGCTGTGGTCTCGTAAGCCTGCTCGGGTGAGCCGGGCGCACAGACAAAGCGGGGAAATTCATCCTGCCCGGCATGCAGGACTTGGCGCAGATCAGCCTGGGCCGTGCGGGTGGCAAGGCCTGTTGCCGGGCCGGGCCTCTGGGCATTCATGACCACGATGGGCGTTTCAGAGATGCCGGCAAGCCCGACCGCTTCGGTCATGAGGCAGAAGCCGCCGCCGGAGGTTGCGGTCAGGGAGCGGACGCCGGCAAATGACGCCCCGATAATCATGTTTGCGGCGGCAATTTCGTCTTCGGCCTGCTCCACGACCAAAGGAAACCGGTCCTGCCAGGCGGCAAGATTCATCATGATGCCCGTGGCCGGCGACATGGGGTAGAAGGCTGCAAAACGGCAGTCGCCGGCAAGAGCCCCGAGCGACAGCGCTGCAGAGCCTTCCATGATCATCCGGCGCTTGTCGCAGGCAGGCCAGGCACTGACGTAGGTAAACGCTAGGCCCTGTACCGCTGCGCATCCCAGGCGGGCGGCCGTTAGATTATCTTCAAGGACCTTGCTGCTTTTGCCGGCAAATTGTTTGTGCAGAATTTTTTCAAGAAGCCCGCTGGGCGCGCCAAGCAGGGCAAGAGCAGCGCCCGTTGCCACGGTGTTGGCCAGTATATCCCCGCCTGCATCACGGGCAAGCTTGAAAAAGGCAATGGGCTGCACTGGCCCTTCGGCCTTTGTATTCCCGGAGTTGAGCAGGCATATGCCTCCGGGCAGCAGCTGGTTGCGGTGCAGCCGCAGCGTGGCATCGTCCATGGCGATCAGGAGGTTGACGCGGTGGTGCGGAGCCCGCACCTGATGGTCGGCTATGCGCAGCTGATAAAAGCTGTGGCCCCCGCGGATGCGCGACTCGAAATCGTTAATGCCGAAAACATACAGGCCGGCTTCGCGGCAGGCTGCGGCAAGCAGCTGCCCGACGGTCTGTATGCCCTGGCCAGCCTCGCCCCCGATTTTAATGGTGATATCAATGCCCATCCTCTTACCTCGACTCATTGATGTTCAT
>CAYNVA010000248.1:0-3087 GCA_964400575.1 uncultured Thermodesulfobacteriota bacterium
CTGCAGGGGTGATCAGGTGCAGCCATGCCTGGTATCGCCGCTGCAGCCTCACGGGAAACCCTGCTGATTTTTACCGCCACAGCTCGCCCCCACCGGATAGTCCTGACAGCATCACAATATTCCGTTTACTTTTTTGTCGACCCTGCCGATAAAACTGAAATAGTAATTGCCTGCAGCAGCTTCCTGTATCGCCAATAATGATTTTGGAGCTTGCAGCGTCTGTCGGCCCGGCAGCACAACTCGCCACTATCACGAGCTTGATACCGACAGGGGAAATGCATTTGCTGTTTCGGGCGGCGTTATGGTATGTAGGGTCATTGGCCGCTGGCGTTCATGAACAGCCAGGCCGAACCAGCCGATAGTTTTCAAAATTTTATTACAGGGGTGTATCAAAAAATAGGTTTTTATTTGTTATGCTCTTATTTTTATAAGAAAAATATTGATTTGATCCACGTCGAAGGAATATAATGCTGCAGACGGGGCACACCGTATACAACCAGGCAGGCGGGTTAGATGAGCGGATGTATTGCAGGGGGATTGTCATTGCTTATAGATGTAGTCATTGATATTACGGCAACCGCCTGCAGGCGTACATGCTTTCAGGGGCTTTGTTTTTTTTTAGGGGAAATGCTATCAGGGTGCTACCGCGATGCAGAATGAGAAAATATTAATTATTGAAGATGATCCCTCTCTGCTGGACATCTATACAAGTTTCCTGTCAGCGAAAGGATTGGCAGCAGAGACTGCCGAGGATGGCGAACTGGCACTCCTCAAGGTGCAAGATCAGGAATATGCCCTTGTCCTCGTCGACCTGGGGCTGCCGGTCAAAGGGGGAATGGATGTCATCCATGAAATAAAAAAAATATGGCCGGATACGGACTTTATCGTCTGTACGGGGCAGTGCAGTTTTGATTCCGCCATAGAGGCCATGCGGCTTGATGTGTTTGACTACCTGTGCAAGCCCGTTGCGATGGAATCGCTGCTGCGAAGCATCGGGAACGCCCTTGAAAAACGCCGCCTTAAGCTGGAGAACAAGCGGCTGCTTGTCGAGCTTCAATATGAGCGGAGCAGCCTCGAGCATAGAATCATCGCTTCAAAAAAGGCGCTGGCAAAGCACCTCGAGGAATCAACGCTTTTTATCGGTGAGAGCAGCGCAGTCAAACAGATACGGCAGTTGATTGCCGAAGTGGCCCCGTCGGATTTGACCATTTTGATCCGGGGAGAAAGCGGTACAGGCAAAGATGTCGTAGCCAATCTTATTCATGAATGGTCGGGTCGAGTAGCCAACGGCAGCTTCATTAAGATTAACTGCCCGGCCATTTCCGAGTCGCTTCTGGAGTCTGAAATGTTTGGCCATGAGCGGGGTGCTTTTACCGGGGCCCACCGGGAAAAGCCGGGAAGGATCGAGTATGCCGATGAAGGCACGGTCTTTTTGGATGAAATAGGCACCATTTCCCTTGAGTTTCAGGCAAAGCTGCTGCAGGTTATAGAACAAAAGACCTTTGTCCGCGTCGGCGGCAACAAGACTCTGGAAGTGAATGCCCGCTTCATCGCAGCAACAAATGCGCATCTCGAGGACATGATTTATAAGGGGCTGTTCAGGCCCGACCTGCTGTATCGTCTGGCGCAATACACCATTTTCCTTTCTCCTCTTCGGGAACGGCGCGAAGATATCCCGCTTTTGATTAACCACTACATGCACCATTACCTCAGGAAATACGACAGGGGTATGCAGACGGTGACTCCTGAAATAATGGCCAGGCTGGTAGACTATGACTGGCCCGGTAATGTGAGAGAATTGCAGTCCGTCGTGAACAGGGTTGCCATCAGCGGCAAGGATGAAGTGTTTTTGGAACATCTCAATATGGCCGGCAACAGTATAAAACCTGAAAGACACAAAAAAATTCAAGACACGGAAGCCAGTCTCATACGTTCCATACTCGCCGAGACCAAGTGGAACCGCCGCAGGGCCGCAGAGGTTCTCGGCATCAGCTATAGTACGCTGCGCCGGAAAATAGAAAAGTATGAAATGGATATCGATGCAAACCAGCCCGGCGGGGATGCTGACATGTCAAAGCCTGCCGATATACGCCCCGCCAGCTGATCTTCTCTATCGCACATACATTCTCACCTGTGCGCATAGGGCCATACTATTTTGAAAAAGGCTCTATGAGAAGCGACATGCTACAGTATTGTGTGAAATGCTGCAGCAGCGCGGCCAAACAAAAAACTTCCATCCCTAAACTCACATAATCCGTATTCCTCATTGGTCCACCCCGTGTAATTTTTTTTGCAGTATTGCTGATGCTCAATATGAGTAACTTTTAGCGAGTAACTGTTGTTCATTTTGAACGCCAGCAGGCTGCAACACAGTGTTTTCCATGGCTCAGCACTCCTTCCATGTAATTCCGGCGCAAAAAAAACAGCGTTGGCTTCTCTCTAGTTGTAACAACAATCAAATGAATTTTCAATTAGATACTGCCAACTCATACAATTTTACTTCAGGTTTTATGTAAAAAGAATACAAGAATGTATTCTTATTGGCCCAGTAGTTGCAAAAGTATCTAGCAATGTTTGCGACATACCCTGTTGCAAAAGAATACAGTGAACTCCATACACAGTGAAGCGGCTATATGAATTTTGAAAAATTTGTCATTCATACAATGAGCACGTCAAAAGCAAGGATGTTCAAAAATCCTGATGTGAAAAACTGCATCAATCTTGAAATATTTCTTGAATATGAGCTGCAGGCTTCAAGCCGCTACCGCCGCTATGTAAGCGTGGTTCTTTTGAAAGGGGTAGGCAACGGGGCGTCGCACCTTAAAGACAATCTTTCCGAGAGTATCCGGAATTGCGACGCATCGTTTTCTTACGGTAATTATATTGCTGTTCTCATGGGCGAAACAGATGATGCGGGATCCCGGATAGCAATCGAGCGTTACAGGAGGGATATGGACAGCAGGGGCCATGAAGTGCGTTTTGCCTATGTGACGTATCCGGGAGACGGCAAAACGGTCGATGATCTGAACAGGGTATTGCTGCAGCGCATAGAGGAGTCAACAATAGCATCAACTGAACGAACAAGCC
>CAYNVA010000249.1:0-5857 GCA_964400575.1 uncultured Thermodesulfobacteriota bacterium
AAATGCAATATCACCCCCATTACCGAAGCGCTCAGGGAAAAAGGCTATGAAGTGGTTGCTGCCACGGTCTAGAGCATTTTTCAACATAGCATAGCCATATACGCACAGGTGAGCTTTTGGTGAGGGCAGCCCGTCCCCTTCGAGCGATTGGCCTTCCATCATTGCCGGCTTCTCTTGCGAGAATAGAGCACGGGCAAACGAAACAAAAGTTCACCTGTGCGCATGGTTACAACAAAAAGAAAAATGCTCTGGGGAAAAAAGGATAAAAGGAAATGGCAAAAAAACAAGGCCCGTCACTGTCAAAAACCAGAGTCTCCATACTCGAGGTATTTGCAAACCCGCATCCCGACCGAAGCTATGAAATAGAAATACAGGCCCCCGAGTTCACCTCGGTCTGCCCCAAAACCGGCCAGCCCGATTTCGGCGCCGTGCTCATCCGCTACATTCCCGCGGCTTCCTGCATTGAGCTCAAAAGCCTGAAGCTCTACCTGCAGCAGTACCGCAACCAGGGTATCTTTTACGAAGACATCACCAACCGGATTTTAAACGATCTGGTAAAAGCCTGCTCGCCGCAGTGGATGCTGCTGACAAGTTCCTGGACGCCGCGGGGCGGCATCTCCTCAAAAATCACCGTCGAATATATTGATAAAAAAAAGAAGCGGCTTGGTTAGACCCGAGAAAGGTACAAGAAGTCGTGCGCATTTAAAAAAATAAGTTTAACAACCTCCCCTGACCCCTCCTGACCAGGAGGGGAAATGAAATTCTACTGCTGAAACTACGGTCGACCCGATAAAACTCCTCCCCTAGACAGGGGAGGCTGGGTGGGGTGGATATAAATATCAAGGTATACTTGTAAGTTTATAAAGCAGTCAGGCAACTGCGCTTTATTCCTGCACATCCATACTATCTTGTCCAATGCTCACTGCCGCGTCTCATTATCAGCACCCTGCCGGGCTGCTGCTGTCATGCTATCTGCCGCATCAACCCAGCCCCCGCCCATGGCCTGATACACCGTCACTGCCGCGCTCAGGGCTGAGCTTGAAAGCTGGGCCCATTTCAGCTCCGCTGGGAAAAGCTGCTGCTGGGCCTGCAGCACCGTAGAATACGGGGCATAGCCCCCGTTGTACTGCAGCGTTGCCAGGTGCTCATAGCTTTTTGACGCCGCAAGCAGCCGGGTCTGCGCGGCAAGCTGGTCACGCAGTTTTTCGCGGGAGGAGAGGGCGTTTTCAACATCGGCAAAGCCGTTTTGCACCGCTGATTCATAGCTCGCCAGGGCAGCCTGCTGCGCAGCCGTTGCCTGCCGCACCTGGCCGTAAATGGCGCCGAAGGTAAACAGCGGCCCCTGCACCGTACCGGTAAAATTCCACGCGCGCGCAGGATCTTTAAATAAATGATGCAGCTCTTGGCTTGCCCGGCCGTAAGCGCCGGTAAGCGACAGGCTCGGGAAATACAGCGCCCGGGCAGCTCCTATCAGGGCGTTTTGCGCAATCAGATTCTGCTCGGCCTGCAGGATATCGGGCCGCTGCGCAAGCAGCTGCGAGGGAAGGCCCGCGGGTACGGCCGGAGCGGTCAGCTCATAAATTGTTTTGCCGCGGGGTATGGCCCCGGGATTGCGACCGAGCAGCAGCGATATGGCGTTTTCCGTCTGAATGATCTGCGCTTCAATCTCCGGTATCACCGCAGCTGCCGTCTCATATTGCGTGCGCGCCTGCGCTACGATCATTTCCGACACCTGCCCGTACTTGAGCTGCAACTCAAACAGCCGCACTGATTCGCCGTAGGCAGCAAGCGAGCGCCGCGATATTGCAAGCTGCTCGTCAAGGCCCCGCAGCAGCAGATAATTTTTCGCCACCAGCCCGACCAGTGACAATATCACGCCCCGCCGCGCTTCCTGCGTGGCAAGCATGTCGGCGCGCGCCGCCTCTGTCTGACGCCGGATGCGGCCCCAGAGATCAAGCTCCCAGCTTGCCGTGCCGAAAGCCTCATAGGTTGTCTTGGGTTCGGGCCGTATCCCGGGAAGCGATGTGCTCAGGCTGCCGCTCTGTCTAGCCCTCGTATCGCTGCCCGAATAGCCAAACTGCGGAAACAGGGGCGCGCGCACCTGCATGAGCACGGCTGCGGCCTGCTCCACATTGGCGGCTGCTATTTTTATATTTTTATTGCCCGCCAGCGCTTCTGCAATAAGCCGGTCAAGCACCGGGTCCTGAAACTGCGCCCACCAGGCGGTGTTGATGATGTCTTTGGCCTCCTGCGGTTCATACCGGTAGGCTTTGGGAACATCAAGTTCCGGCCGGCGGTAATCAGGGCCAATGGCACAGCCCGCGATACCAGCAATGCAGAAGATTACGATAGCTCGCAGCATATCAATCGCCCTCCCGTCTGTCCGGCTCTGCGCTGACGGGAGCGGAAGGCGAAAGCCCCTTCTTTTTTTCCTTTGACCGCTCGGAAAGCCTGTCAAAAAGATAGAAAAACAGGGGCACATAGAGCATGGCAAGCGTCGTCTCGCCCAGCATGCCGCCGATAATGCCCGTGCCGATGGAGTGGCGCGCATTGGCGCCCGCGCCCGTTGCAATTGCAAGAGGCAGCACGCCCAGAATGAAGGCAAGGGAGGTCATGATAATGGGCCGCAGCCGCTCTTCTCCTGCCTTGATCGTGGCATCGATAATGGACAGGCCTTTCTCCCGCAGCTCCACGGCAAATGTCACCCGCAGCACCGCATTTTTCGCCCCCAGGCCGATCAGCACCAGAAGCCCGATCTGAAAGTACACGTCATTCTCAAGGCCCCGCATCCAGTTCAAAATAAGCGCGCCCAGAATGCCGAAGGGCACGGCGGTCATGACCGAGCCCGGCAGGGTCCAGGACTCGAACTGCGCTGCAAGGATCAAAAACACGATGATAAGGCCGAAGGCAAAGGCAATGGCCGAGGTGCCGCCCGCTTTTTTCTCTTCAAATGCCAGACCGGACCAACTGAAATCAAAACCCTGGGGCAGAACTTCATGGGCGATCTCCTCCATGGCTTCGATGGCTTCACCCGAGCTGAAGCCGGGAGCCGCCCCGCCGGTTATCTGTGCCGCCGGAAAGCCGTTGAAATGGGGCAGCAGATCCGTGCCCGAGACATACTCGGCTTTTGCAAGGGCTGACATTGGTATCATTTTCCCGGCTGAGGAGCGCGTGTAGAGCTTGGAAATGTCGGAGGGGTTTTCACGGAACTGCGCATCGGACTGCAGCACCACATTCCAAACGCGGCTGTACTGATTGTACTGGCTGACCTGGGCAGAGCCGAACTGGGCCTGGATCGCGCTGTATACGTCCTGCACCGGCACGCCCAAAAGCACTGCCTTGTCGCGGTCGACCGTAACCCGCAGCTGCTGGGTAGCGGCATTGAAGGTGCTGTTCATACCGCTAAGCTCAGGCCGGTTACGCGCCTTTGTTAAAAACTGCTGGGTGAGCTCATAGAGCCGCCCGGGCTCTCCCGCCTCTTTATCCTGAATCCAGAATTCAAAACCGCCCGTGGTTCCGATGCCCGGAATCGCCGGGGGTGCAATAGGTATGAGCCTGCCCTGCGGTATATCGCGCGACTGCCCGGCAGCCCCCAAAAGCACTGCTTTAGCGTTCTGCACCTTAGCCGTCGCCCAGGAGCCATACCGCTCCTTAAAATCTTTAAGCTTCACAAAAAAAGTTGATGCATTGGTTTTATACTGACCGTCAAGCAGGCTGTATCCGTTGATTTCGGAGCGGCTCTCCACCGCAGGATTTTTTGCAAATAGTGCGTCTACTTTCTCGCCGACCTCGGCCGTGCGGTTCAGGCTGGCAGAGCTGGGCATGAAAATAGCTGACAGCACATAGCCCTGGTCTTCGTTCGGCACAAAGCTTGTGGGCAGCACCTTAAACAGCAGCACAAGAAGCGCCATCAGGCAGGCAAGCACCAGAAACGCCAGCTTCATGCGCTTTATAATGAGCAGCACCAGATCGCCGAAGGCCACGGTAACGTGGTCAACCTGGCGGTTGAACCAGGCAAAAAAGCCTTTCGTCGGGGGCGGGTTGTGCCGCAGCAGGAAGCCGCACATGGCAGGCGTGAGCGTGAGGGCAACAAAGCCCGACAGGGCGACGGAGATGACGATGGTGATGGCGAACTGCTTGTAGAGTTGGCCGGTCGTGCCGGGCAGAAATGCCGCAGGGATGAATACCGATGCCATCACAAGCACCACAGCGATAAGCGAACTTGATATTTCGCCCATGGCCTTAATGGTAGCATCCTTGGGCGACAGATGGTTCTGCACCATGTTGCGCTCGACATTTTCCACGACGACGATGGCGTCATCCACAACCATGCCGATGGCAAGCACGATGCCGAACAGGGTGAGCAGGTTTATGGAAAACCCCAGTGCCAGCATGCCCGTAAAGGTGCCGATGAGGGACACGAAAATCGCGACCGTGCAGATGATCGTGGAGCGGAAGCTCTGCAGAAACAGAAACACCACAAGCACCACCAGTATGACCGCCTCGAAAAGCGTATCGATGACCTCCTCGATGGAGATCCGCACGAAATCATTGGTGTCAAGGGCGATAAAATACTCGATGCCGTCGGGCATGGTGCGCTTCATGGCCTCGAGTGTTTTCATGACGCCCTTTGAAACATCCAGTCCGTTGGCGCCCGCCTGCTGATAAATGCAGATAAAGCTTGCGGGCATGCCGTTGAACCGGTTCCTGTCGACATACTGCCGTCGGCCCACTTCAGCCCGGGCTACGTCCTTCACGCGCACGATGGCGCTGCCGTCCTGGCTGGCCCGAAGGATGATGTTTTCATACTGGCCAGGGTCTGTAAACTGCGGCTGCGTCACCACAGGGAAGGTCATCTGCGTTTTGCCTGAATTGGGCTCCTGGCCGATCTGGCCCGCGCCGAACAGGGCGTTCTGGCTGGAAATGGCCTGCTGAATATCGCTTGTGGTGATGCCGAGGGATGCCATGCGGTCGGGGTTCATCCAGACGCGCATGGCCTGGTCCGGGACGCCGAACATCTGCGACTGGCCCGCGCCGTTCACGCGCTTGATCGCATCGAGCACGTAGATATTGGCGTAATTGTTTACATAGTCCGGGCTGTAGCGGCCGTCTTTATTGAACAGGGCGATAATCATCATGATATTTGATGACTTCTTCTGAACCGATACGCCGTACTGCGTCACGGCTTCCGGGAGCTGGGGGGCCGCAAGATTTACCCGGTTCTGTACCTGCACCTGAGCGATATCCGGGTCGGTGTTGAGAGTAAAATACACAGTCAGCGTCATCTGCCCGGTATTGGAGCTTGTCGAGGTCATGTAGAGCATGTTGTCGACGCCGTTGATCTGCGCCTCCATGGGCGCCGCAACGGAATCGGCCACGGTTTTAGAGTCCGCGCCCGGATAGGTTGCGGTTACCGTCACCTGCACAGGCGTGATAGTGGGGTACTGCTCAATCGGCAGCATCTTCATGCACACAAGGCCGGCAATCGTTATGATGAGCGCGACAACGGTTGCGAATATGGGCCGTTCGATGAAGAACTTTGATAACATGCAACTCTCCGAAGCTACTGTTTGGCTGCTGAACGAAAACCCTGAATCGTCAATTTGTTGGGTTCGTCCTTATGATTGTAGAGACAGGTTTGAAACCTGTCTCTACTAATATCTGAAACGGTTGGGTTGAGGTACGAAACCCAACAATGTTTTCCGGGCTTAACCCAACAAAAAAACGACTTTTCGTTCAGGCGCTACTCAGGTAAAGATTATACCTTTTTATACCCACAGTGCACCAAAAATTATTAGATTATCATGACCGCTCCATTCATACTGCTTGTAAACCCCTGGATTTACGACTTTGCTGC
>CAYNVA010000250.1:0-5974 GCA_964400575.1 uncultured Thermodesulfobacteriota bacterium
ACTGTTGCTAAAATATCCATACGCGACCTCCAAAAAAATTGATCTGCTGTTATTTATCGTCTGGTGAAATCCTTAAAAAGGGGATAAAGGGTTTCCCTCCCCACTCAAAACCAAGATTTTTAAAAAATTCGACAAACGTGAGCCTGATGGGATGCACGAAAGCACCTACCATGGCAAGAGCAAAGTTCATGCAGTGGCCGCACACAAGCAGCAGAACCGTACAGACCATCCAGGGTGACATGATCTCGACAGTATCCCCCTTTTTGATGAACCCCAGCGCCAGTGCATTAAACGTGCTGCCCAGAAGCCCCCCGCACAGGCCAAGTGCGAACAGGCGGATATAGGAAAGCATGTCCCCTAGAATCCCTGTGGCGTAATTATATAATTCCCACAGCCCCAAAAGCGGACGAAGGAAAAGCTTTTGCCCGGGATTATTGCATGCAAGAACAATGGCAATGCCGCCCAGCAGCAGCGCCTGTCCTGCAGCCAGAGGCAGCGCGAGCAGCAGGTACCCCAGCTTCCAGTTGCCTACTGCAAACTCACCGATATTCAGGCTGAAGGCATTGCTGTGGGCTCCCCATATCAGCATGCCGAACAGCATCAAGATATAGGAGATCGGCATAAGGCCGCTTGAAAAACCGCCCTGCCTGATACGCACGATAACCTGCACGGTCATGGCAACAAGAATCTGGATGAACCCGAGAAGCAGCGAAAAGCTCATAGCCGGAAATTCGGTTATCCCGTCCGCGTTTTTATACTGGCTCAGCAGGCAGAATTCAGCCCCGCGGGAAAAAAGGGCACTTTCCCTGGGTATGCCCGGGCCTGCAAACAGCGCCGCCCCGAAGCAGCTGTTCAGCATAAAGCCGCAGATGACCGTCATGGCCCCGAGGATTCCGCCCATTGCGGCAAATGACTTGGCCCGCTGCGTGGTAACTCTGCAAAAGCAAATTGCCGACAGCAGCATAATAAGCACGCCGTAGGCCACATCCCCCATGCACAGCCCCACAAAGAGCGTAAAAAAGGGCGCGAGAATCGGCGTGGGGTCCATTTCGCGATAGCCCGGCAGCATGTAAAGCCTGGTGATCGGCTCGAACAGGCGCGCGAACGCCGAGTTCTTGAGCTGCACCGGCACATTGTCATTGAGGGCCGGGTCCTCGATGGCTGCCCAGACGGTAAAGCCGAAAAAAATGCTGCGAAGGCGGCCCTCCTCGGCAGCAGGAAAAAAACCGTGCATGGCAAGCACTGTGCCCTCAACAAAAAGGTTGAAGTCAAGCCCTGCGCTCTGATAGGAGAGCATGTCCTGTCTGCGGGACAAAAGCTTTTGCAGTTCGCCGCGGTATCTGATAAACGATGCGAGCCGTGCGTCGATGTCGGCAATCTGCCCTTTGACAGCGGCTTTTTTGAGGGCAAGCTCGGCAAGTGAAAGCTCCGGCAGGTGCATTTCGTGCACAGCGTGCTCGGTATCAAGCGCTTCGCCGATCACGGCGAAATAGACCAGGGTGTTCGTGCGGGATGCTTCCACAAGCAGTGCCCCGCCCTGCACAAGGCGCTCGAATGTTTTTCTGTCGGCAGCGCAGAGCCTTATATAAATACGCTCTCTCTCCAGTTTCCTGATGACAGAGGGCTCGACAGCCCCGAACGGCTGGAGATGCTGCTCGTCGCGCTCGATGCTCTTGAGCTCGGCCGTCAAAGTCTCGTGCTGATGCTTAAGACTGAGGAAGGCCGGCACCACCTGCAGCAAATCCACAGCGGGCGCGCCATCAGCGCCGGCTCCTGCACCGCCCGCAAGCAGGGCAAGCTCGCGCAGGACGCGGTCGGTTTCCTTGACCTCGGTTTCAAGCTGATGCAGGCAGTTGGTGTCCTTCTCGTCGCGCTCCAGGATATGCATGAACCCGGCGCGCTGCAGGGCATCCAGGAACCGGTCCTTGTCCCGATAAAAGAGCAGCAGCGATATCTTTTTCATCCTGACGATCATGCCGCCATCTCCTCCAGGGAAATCTTTGCCTTGAGGATCTTCTGTGAGGACTTTGCCAGATTTTCTTCATCCTCAAGAAAGCGCTTAATTTTAAGGATTGCCTCCTGGTAGTCCGGTATCTGGACTTTTTCGTACAGATTCACCTTCTGTGTCGTTCTCCTGCGCGCCCGCTCCAAAACGGCAACCTTCCTGCGGGCGATCTCTTCCCTGACGGAAAGCTCGACCAGGGCCTTCAGCATCTCTACCCCTGCCGGAATCCAGGCGGGCATGCCGATAAGGCTGTACCGCTCAACAGAGAAGATCACCCGGTCAAACACGGGGATGGGCACCCCGGCTATCTTGCTGTCGGCGGTCTTCACCTCGGCAACCGAAACAAGCCCCTCCGGAAACTCCTGCCACAGTACATGGGTGCGCTCAAGGGCCTGTTGCTGGCTGAGGATGTCATGGGCCAGCTGCTGCGCCTCCTGCTTTGCCCTGTGCACCTCAAGCCGCAGGGCGAGCTCTTTTGCCGTAAGGATCGGCAGTGCGCTCTGGCGTATCTGCAGCGCCCTGTTCAACTGCTGGAGGCATGTTTTATTATATTGAATTTTGACGGCCACGCTGAAATCCTCATCAAGACGCCATGCGCCGGTCAGCCCATCAAAGGGCGTGGGCGGAACGCCGGTTCTTTGATGCTTATGGAACGAATGCCCGGCCGAATCCTGCTGGCATGCACATATCGGCCGTTCCTTTTCTTCTCTATGGCCCGCCTATGCGGCCGGCCAGTACTGGTCCATGAGCTCCCGCCTTATGGCGACCTCGTCCTGCGAGAAGTATGTGCCGAACAGCCTCCATGCTGTTGCCAGCATCGCGTCGATATCGATATTGACATCTATGGCAAGCAGCTCCCGGGAGTACTCTTTGGCGAACTCAAGGGCCCGGCGGTCGTAGTCGGTCAGATCAAAGCCGTTTTCAAGCTTGGTCCGTGCGCTTGAGGCGTCGGCGTACAGACGCACGCAGGCGTTCATCACCTGCGGGTGGTCAGCGCGGGTTTTCTTGCCGATGACGAGCTGCTTCAGCCGCGAAAGACTCCGGAACGGGTCCACGATGACTTTGCTGATGTCGGCATCGCGGCGAAGATAGAGCTGCCCCTCTGTTATGTAGCCCGTATTATCGGGAATGGCATGGGTGATGTCCCCGCCCGAGAGGGTCGTGACGGCTATAATGGTAATCGAGCCGCCGTCAGGGAACTGGGCCGCCTTCTCATAAATTTTTGCAAGATCGCTGTAGAGGGACCCCGGCATGCTGTCCTTTGAGGGTATCTGGTCCATGCGATTTGACACAATGCTCAGCGCATCGGCATAGAGGGTCATATCCGAGAGCAGCACCAGGACTTTCGCATGGTGCTCTACGGCAAAATACTCTGCTGAGGCCAGGCACATGTCGGGCACCAGAAGGCGCTCCACCGGCGGGTTCTCGGTGGTGTTCATGAAGCAGATGATCCGGTCAAGGGCGCCGGCGTTCTCGAACGTGTTTCTGTAATAAAGATAATCGTCATTGCTCATCCCCATGCCGCCCAGGATAATGACGTCTGCTTTGGCGCGCAGAGCCACATCGGCCATCACCTGGTTGAACGGCTGATCCGGATCGGCAAAAAAGGGGATCTTCTGCCCGCTGACGATGGTATTGTTCAGGTCGATACCCGCAATGCCCGTTGCGATCAGCTCTGAGGGCTGGCTGCGCCGCACCGGGTTTACCGACGGGCCGCCGATTTCAACCTCCTGCCCCTCGATATCGGGCCCGCCGTCTATCGGGCTGCCGTAGGCATTAAAAAACCTGCCCTTCAGCTCAGGGCTGACCTTGAGCGTCGGCGGCTTGCCAAGGAATACCACCTCGGCATCGGTGGCAATCCCCTGGGTGCCGGGGAATATCTGAAGGGTCACCTTGTTGCGGCTGATCTTGACGACCTGTGCCGGCCTGCCGGCGACAAAGGCCATCTCCTCATTGGTCACGCCTTCGGCCTCAACCGTGCAGGTGGCTTTGGTGATGGTCTCAATCCGGGTATATATTTTCTGAAACGCGCGGGTTTTCATGATCGTCAAAGGCTCACGGCCCCCTTTGCTGTGGGTGCCCTGATCTTTTCACACCCTCCTTTCAGCAAGAACGATTTCAAGCTGCGACTCAAGGTCTTTAAAATTCGGACACAGGTATTCCTGATAATTCATCTGTCGCAGAATATTGTTGATCCGCTTGAAGTATGCGTCCACCTGCTCGAAGTCCTGAAAGCTGAACTGGCTGGCGCATATGGCAAGCACCTTGTTCACCATGTACTGCTGACGCCGCAGGGGCGTTGAGGCATCCACAGGGTCAAAGGCATCCTGCTGCAGAATGGTGAAATCGATGACCTCGGACTTGTTGTAGGCCACATGATACTCAAGCGGCACGCTGTCATCGCCCAGAATATGAATTTGATCGCGCGCTTCCCTGCCCTTGAGCAGAAAGTCCTTGAGCTTCAGAACCTTGCCGACCCAGCCCGGCTCGATAGCGCTGTCAAGATGGTCGATGACTTCCTGGTACTCGAGATACTTGGAGTAGCTGTCGATGGGGTCAACCGCCGGATACCGCTTGCTGTCGGAACGGACTTGCGAAAGGGCATAAAAGGCGCGCGCCGCCTTTTTTGTCGACTCGGTTACAGGCTCTTTCAGGTTGCCTCCCGCGGGGCTGACAGTGCCGAGAAACGTGATCGAGCCGCTCTGGCCGTTGTTAAGAAACACGAAGCCCGCGCGGGAATAAAAGTTTGCAATAATTGCCGGCAGATCCATGGGGAATGCATCCGGGCCGGGCAGCTCCTCCATGCGGTTTGACATTTCCCGAAGCGCCTGGGCCCACCGGGATGTGGAGTCGGCAAGCAGCAGGACTTTAAGCCCCATCATGCGGTAGTACTCGGCAATGGTCATGCCTGTGTAGACTGATGCCTCACGGGCTGCAACAGGCATATTGGAGGTGTTGCAGACAATAATAGTGCGCTCCATGAGCTTGCGGCCGGTGCGGGGATCATCAAGCTCCGGGAACTCCTTGAATATCTCCACAACCTCATTGGCACGCTCACCGCAGGCCACAAGAACAATCAGGTCGGCCTCAGCGTATTTGGAAATGGCGTGCTGCAGCACTGTTTTGCCGCAGCCAAAGGGCCCGGGTATGAAACCGGTGCCGCCTTCAGCAATCGGGTTCAGCGTGTCGATGGTGCGGACGCCGGTCTCCATGATCTTAAACGGCCGCGGCTTATTTACGTACCCCCTGACCTCCAGCTTAACCGGCCAGCGCATGGTCATGGTCAGGTTCCGCTGGCTGCCGTCCGCGTCGGCGACAACCGCGATGGTATCGTTGACCCGGTATGCGCCCGGCGGCGCGACGTGCTGTATCGTCCCCGTGCCCGGGTAATCAAACGGCACCATGATTTTATGGTCAATCCATCCTTCCTGCACCCTGCCGAGCCAGTCGCCGGTCTTGACTGTATCGCCCTGCTTGACAAGCGGCGTAAAGTCCCACAGCACGTCCTCATCAAGGGCCGACGTGTATTGGCCCCGTTCCAGGAAGACCCCGGTCATCTTGTTCAGATCGTTCTGAAGACCGTCATAGGTCTTCGAGAGCATGCCTGGCCCCAGTGTTACCTCAAGCATATGCTCGGCAAATTCGGCTGTGCAACCCACATACAGACCGCGGGTGCTTTCAAAGACCTGGGCGAACGCCTCCGCTCCTTTGATCTTAATGACCTCGGCCATCAGCTTTTTCCCGTGGAGGTCAATGTAGCAGATTTCATTCTGCGACACCGGCCCGTCAACCTCGATGGTCACAAGATTGGCAACAATGCCGACAACTGTTCCTTTGGTGCTCATGCATGTCTCCAAGAAATCGTATTCGCTCTGCAGGCCCCGCACACGGGCCGAAGCGCAATCGCTCCGGGGCTTTCATGTGATGCTCCCCGCCCGCAGGGCGGGGCATACCGGTCAAACGGTCATG
>CAYNVA010000251.1:0-2196 GCA_964400575.1 uncultured Thermodesulfobacteriota bacterium
GGTATACAAATGCTACCCTGTAGACAAAAACAATTACAACAGGAGAATCATCATGGATATATTTGAGGAAATCGTACAGGCCAGGAAAGGCAATCAGCCCGTGGTGCTTGCCACCGTCATTGAATCGCGAGGCTCTGCCCCTCGCGAGGAAGGAGCCCGGATGCTCGTGCGGTCTGACGGAACGATAGCCGGCACTGTCGGCGGCGGGGCTATTGAGAAAATAATAATTGAGGAGGCTTTGAAGCTCATGGCAGGCGGCACAGCGCGCCTGATCTCCCATGAGCTGAAGGACATCGGCATGACCTGTGGCGGCGGCATGAGCGTTTTTATCGAGCCGCTGGTGCCGGCGCCCCAATTGGTCATCTTCGGCGGCGGCCATATCGGCGCCTGCCTTGCCCAGATAGGCAAAATGCTTGAGTTCAATGTAACGGTTGTTGACAGCCGGCCTGAGTTTGCCAATGCTGAACGCCTGCCCTGGGCCGATACGGTCATTGCCGAGGAGTATGCAACAGCCATTGACAAGGTCGCGTTCAATGAAAGAACCTACGCCGTCATTCTCACCCACAAGCACACCCATGACTTCGAAGTGCTTGAAAAGTGCCTGACTAAAAGAAATCGCTATCTGGGCATGATCGGCAGCAAGGCAAAAGTCGCCAAAGTGCTTCAGCAATTGCGGGACAATGGCGTAGCAGAGGAGATCATTGCGCAGATCCACTCCCCCATTGGCATAAAGATCGGCGCAAATACGCCGGCGGAAATCGCCATTTCCATTCTCGCCGAAATTATTCAGGTGCGGAGCTCTGCTGGCGCTGAGCCAAAGCAGGCGGTATGCTGCAACCCACGGGCTTGAGGTTTGCGTGATGCTGCATGATGCTCTGGGCATCAGCCTGTATAAGCCCGCAGTTATTGCCTTTGTCGGCGGCGGCGGCAAAACCACGGCCATGTTCCGGCTTGCCCATGAACTTAAAGCGCTCGGCAAAAAGGTGCTGGTCACCACCACGACCAATATCGCGGTGCCCGAGCCGGGGCAGTGCGATATTGCCATGCTTGAAGGCTGCACCGATCTGGGGCAGCTTGCCACGCTGCCCGCAGGAACAATAGTGTGCCTTGGAGGCGGCCTGTTGCACAGCGAAATCTGCAAGGTCAAAAGCGTTGAGTCGGCTTTTATTGATGAGCTGCTCGCTAGCGGCTGGCTTGACTGCATCCTGGTTGAGGCCGATGGCGCCAAGCGCAAGCCGATAAAAGCCCCTGCTGATTATGAGCCCGTCATTCCGCAATCAACTACCCTGGTCATTGGCGTTATCGGTTTAGACTCCCTCGGAAAAGCCATTTCAGAAGAAACCGTACATCGCTGCAAACTCTTTTGCAGCCTTACCGGCAGGAAGGCGGGTGAGCCGATTGACCGGGAAAGCATCATAAAACTTATTCTTGCGGAAAAAGGTCTTTTTAAAGGCGCTCCTGCAGCAAGCCGGAAAATCGTTCTGCTCAACAAAGCTGATACAGAAGTATTAATACAGCAGGGCAAGCAGGTCGCGCAAGAACTTGTCCGCATGCAGACTTCCCTGGACGGTTGCATTATCGCATCGCTGCAGCAGAGAACTTACATGGTATTGTAGGGGCAGATTTGAAACCTGCCACTACTCACATTGAGTTGCACGTAAAACGCTGCCATTGCGGATGGCAGGGAGAAAATTTGTAATTATGATTACGGGCATCATTCTGGCATCAGGCCTTTCCCGCCGCATGGGCAGCGACAAGCTGCTGCTGCCCGTTGACGGTATCGCCATTGTCGAGCGGGTCATGCAGGCCGCAGACGCTTCTCTGCTTGATGCTATCGTTGTAGTCTACCAGAACCCGGTGGTGTGCAAGCTTGCCGAGCGCTACCGCATACGCCAGGTCTATAATCCCGATGCCGTGCAGGGGCAAAGCGCATCGGTAAAAGCCGGTGTGCGCGCGGCAGCGCCCGAGGCGGAAGCGTATATGTTTCTGCCGGGGGATCAGCCCCGGCTTGACGCCCTGGCGATTAATCTGCTTATCGCTGTCTGGCTGGACCGTAAAGATCATATCATCGTGCCGGTCTATGGTGGCAGGCGCGGCAGCCCGGTTGTTTTTCCCGCCCGCTTCAAGGAGCATTTGCTTGCACTGGAAGGCGACACGGGCGGACGGGCCGTCATTGAGCAGGCGCCGGAGATGGTG
>CAYNVA010000252.1:0-1972 GCA_964400575.1 uncultured Thermodesulfobacteriota bacterium
TGACCTTGTCGGTCATCTGCCGGAGGAGGCCGCTGCCCATATCGCATCCCTTGACAGCCGCGGCATCAAGCCCCAGTTTGTCGAGGCCCTGCTCAAATCCTGGATAATGGCAATCCAGTGCCTGGTGAAGCGGGATGCTGCAGACCAGCTTATCCCCGCCGTGCAGCACCTTTTAAAGCAGTTGCCTGCCCTCTACGAGCGCCTGCAGCAGCCGCCTGAGGCCCTGCCGGCTAAAGCACAGCCTTTTTTCGATCTGCTCATGGCCAAAAACCGGAAATTTGCTGCCGAGCACATTATCTCCCGCATACGGGAGGGCGTCTCCATCGAGCGAGTGTATGCAGACATCCTGCTTCCCGCCCTTGACCGCATGCGCCTTTTATGGCTGCAGAATAAAGTGAGCGCAGTGGACGAGCGCGCCGCCGACGATATCAGCCGCTATGTGATACTGCGTGTCATGGACAGCATCTTCGGCGAGCGCCGCTTTCCTTTCAGGGCGCTTGTGGCCTGCATGCCCGGCGAGCAGGAAGCACTGGATGTCGAGGTTTTTGCCAATTTCCTTGAAATCAAGGGCTGGTCCGTCTACTTCCTTGGCAGCGATGTGTCCGATGAGGATCTTATGTATGCCATTATGAAAAACAGCCCGCAGGCTGTTGTGCTGTCGGTTTCATCAATTGCGGGCCTGCCCGAGGCCCGGCGCCTCATCGGCCAGATCCGCGAGAAATATCCGCAGATGAAACTGGCCGTGCATGGCCGGGCTGCTTTGCTTGCGCGCGAGCGCCTAGCCGCCCAGGTCGATCTGTGTATAAGCGGGCTTGAGGAAGGCCACAGCGAGCTTTTGAAGACGGTGCTGCCCGATGCGTAGCCTCGTAGCCCTCAAAATTCTTCTGCATGACCGGTCCACCACCGCAGGGGCCCTCATCGGCGTTATCGCCATTGTGTTTCTTGTGGGTCAGCAGATCTCGGTGCTGTTCGGCCTCTTTACCTACATGTCGGTGCTTGTTGACCATGGCGGCGCCGATATCTGGATATGTTCCAAAAACACCGATAATATAAACGGCGCCGGCTATATCCCCGAGCGGTATGTTGACCGCGTGTCGGGCCTTGCAGAGGTGGCCTGGGCCGAACCCCTGCTGTTTGGCGGCGCAAGCCTTGTGACGCGCGACGGGAAAAATGAAGCTGTGCAGGTGGTGGGCTTGCGCAATCCGCGCGGTGCTGCCGGGCCGTGGCGGTTCCATGAGGGCGGGCAGGAAGGCTTGCTCGAGTTTGAGGGCGTCACCATCGAGCGGCTCGATGCAAAGCTCTACGGCAGTCCGCAGGTGGGAGACACTATAGAAATAGGCAATGTGCGCGTGCGCGTGAGCGCCATCACGCAGAGCGTGAAAGGCTTTGCCGGCCGCCTGATTTTTACCAATATGGTCAAGGCTCAGGAAATTATCAAAAGCCAGCCCGGCCGTTGCAAAGCCGTGCTGGTAAAATTGAAAGATGGCGTGAGCCTGCAGGCAGCACTTGAGCGCGTGCGCAGCGTGCTGCCGGGGGCCGAGGTGCTGAGCGCAGCTGAACTTTCAAGCATGACGCGTGTTTATTATGTGAAAAATACGGGCATGGGCGGCAGCTTCGGCCTGTCCACCCTGATCGGTGCGCTGGTGGGCATCATCATCATCACCCTTACCATGTACACGGGCGTGCTGCAGCGGCAGAAGGATTTTGCCGTGCTGCGGGCCCTGGGCGCGCGCAAGCTCGATATTTTTATCATTGTTCTTGCCCAGTCGCTGATGATAGGCATTGCGGGCGTTTTTATAGGCTTTCTGCTGCTTGCCGGTTTCCTGCGCGGCACCCTCGACTCGCCCCTGCCGAGCTATTTGCCTTTTTGGATTGCGCCCGTGCTGGCAGGCGCGACGCTGTTTATGTGCGTGCTCGGGTCACTGCTTGCCATGCGCAAGGCTATAAGCGTTGAGCCCGCGTCGGTGTTCAG
>CAYNVA010000253.1:0-4350 GCA_964400575.1 uncultured Thermodesulfobacteriota bacterium
GCGTTATGGAGGAAAGTTAATGCATAAGAACAAAGAAGGCATATCAGTAACAACTCTCAAGGAAGTTCCAGAAATTCTTTTGTACACTTTACTTGCAAGGTACCTTGAGACAAAAAAAGAAGGCGGCCTCATCAACGATCCAAAATCGGTAGAGATCCTTGAATCTCTCAAATTTGATTTTGACAAAATCAAACTCAATGGAATTGAACAAACTGGTACTATTTGCCGAACGTTAATTTTTGACGAGCAAGTAAATAAATTTCTGGCAAAGAATTCTAATGCAGTGATTGTGAATTTAGGCTGTGGTTTAGATACTCGCTTCGATAGAATCGATAATGGAAAGGTTGACTGGTTTGATTTAGACCTGCCGGAATGCATTGAAATTAGAAAAAACTTTTTTAAAGAAACAGATCGGCACAAATTTATTGGAAAGTCCGCTCTGGATTTTTCATGGGTGTCCGAGATACCAAAAGAAAGAAAAACGCTTTTTCTTGCTGAAGGCTTGACCATGTACTTTAATGAATCTGAAATCAGGAGTTTGCTGTTAACTGTAAAAAAGCATTTTCCAGGAGCAGAATTCATATTTGATGCATTCCATCCATTTTTAGTCAAAATGATTCAAAGAAACTCTCGGAAAGGCTTGGGTGAAAAGGTTGCACCACTTGTTAAATGGGGAATAAAAAAAGGACAGTACTTTGATGCCTGGTTAAATGAAAATATTTTTATAGATGAATGGTTCGTAGCAGATAAACATACTGCGAAGTACCCTTTAATATACAGAGTGCTCTTTGTTCTCCTCCCCCTATCAAGGAAACTCAACAAAGTAATCCATTTGCGATTTTGACTCCACAACCCGTTATGAGGAAAGAAGGGGACAGGCAAAATATGTATTGTAGCCCTGCGCCGCGCAGGCTCGGAAACGCGCACAGATACGGTCATCATCCGGATTGATGCCCGCAGTCTGCCGCAAAATATTTCCGGAAGGACGGAAGCACTGGTTGTTCTCGGCTGGGATCGCGTACAATAACCCGGCCTGTTCACCGCATGCATCATTGCGATTAAAATATCAGGATCTTCTGGATTTGTTCACCATACTAATTTTAAAGTGAAGAGCATTTCTACCTAACCACTTGCTTGAGAATCGACGCGCTTAAAGCTGCGCGCGTCTCAGCTCAAACGTTCGGCCTCTAATCCACTCCATTGGGATGGTATTTGCACATGATTACTTCTTGGCAGGTTGCAACAGCAGCTGAAGCATTCGCGGCAGCTCAGTTTGCGCGGTGCGGGTGGGATGTTTCGGTTCAGTATGGAGCCAATCAACCCGAGTACGATCTTGTCGCGGTAAATGGCGAACGAATACTGAAAGTTTCAGTCAAGGGAAGTCAAGACGGCGGCTGGGGGCTAACGCAGTTCTATATCGCCAACGCCGACTACCACGGCGCAGTCGATAAATGGTTGAGCAAGCATTCCAAGAAAACAGTGTTCTGTCTCGTTCAATTCCGTGGTGTCGCCGTTGATGCCCTGCCGCGAATGTATCTTGCTACCCCAACTGAAATAGGGCTGTGGTTGAAAGCTGCGGCAGCCGGGCGCGGTGACACCATTCTGTACGAAGAGCATATTTGGACAAACCGTGCCAAGGCAGCCGGCACTACCGACCGAATACCCGAGACATGGAAATTCACTGAGGAACGTCTCAATGAAATTGCCGGTTAGGCCGAACCCATCATTCAACACGGACTGGCGCGATAAAGCCGCGCCAGCCGGTTAATTCAGACGTTAGCGCATAAATTTGAATAAGGACAAAAAATGAATGTCTTCATACTCTTAGGAGGATTCCTTGTAGTTATCTGCGGGATAAAACTTATAACCTACATTCAACGAAAACAATGGCCACTCGTAAAAGGGACAATAGAATCAGTTGATCTTAAGATAGATCCAATGACTTCTAGTGAACTTGTTGGCGTATCTTTCAAGCCAAGACTTATGTATAAAATTAAATATTTGCATCATGGAAATTCATACAGTATCGACATTTCTAACCTAAAAATTTTGGGAGAAAACCCAAATCTCAGAGTTAATCCTAAAAACCCAAGTAAAGCATATCTCGACGACATAAATTTATTTTTCACAATTTCTGCCATCGCCATTGGCTTGATTTTAATCGCTTTACCAATCTATTTCGGTGCTGTTTAAAACAAATCAGCTGCCGCAAACATTGAAACTAAAAAGCTAACGAGTCATTAGAGCCGACCCGATTAAACGGTGTCAGCATTGGATAAGCCCACGGCGGGCGGCTTAATTTATCGTTAGCCAAGGAACTAAAATATGAAATACTTGAAAAAATACTTGATGGTAAGCTCAGTGATACTACACCTTGTTATTTTGATTTCGCTTTTTTGGATTATCCCTTTTTATACTCAAGCTATGAAGGCTGGCAAAACGTGGGCAGAATCTATAAACACTAGTGAAAGCGGTGTGGTAAAGGATGTAAGCGAAATTGTCCGTGATGATTTAAAATACAGAGGATATTGTATCAATTACAATGATCAAAATTTATATGTCATGGGTAGTAGTATGGATGGGATTGAAAAAGGTGATGAAGTTAACGTTATGGTGAATGAACATCCATATAGCCCGATAAAAACACTGATGGTCACGATTACAAAAAAAACACCTTGAAAAGCGGCTAGCAAATCGCTTGAGAATCGACGCGCTTAAAATCGCGCGCGTCTCAGCTCAAACGTTATGTAAAAATAAAAATCTTGATTTGCTGTTTATTATGGTCTATATTTAGACCATTAAATAAGTCGAAATAAGGAGCTATTTTATGAAAACCATTTCCATTACTAATGACATTGTTCCTATTGCCGAATTCAAAACAGGAATATCAAAATGGTTTAGAAGCCTCAAGGCCACAGGTCATCCCCTGATCATTACGCAAAATGGTAAACCAGCCGGCGTACTTTTATCACCGGGCGACTATGACGAGCTGGTATATAAAAAATCTTTTCTTGATTCCATTGGAAGAGGCCTAGCAGATGCTGATAGCGGAAAAACCTATCACGCAAAAGAGGTGCGTGCGGCATTAACCGCAAGAAGGAACAAAGGATAGATCCTGATGAAAATCAGATGGACACATGAGGCCCTTGAGCGATTAATGGAAATAGAAGACTACATTTCAAAAGACAGTCCGGGCCGTGCTGTTCAATTTGTTGAAGAACTTATTGAACACGCGGAATTATTACCCGACAAACCACGTATGGGCAGGGCAGTCCCCGAACTCGCTAACCCCGACATACGAGAACTGCTATTTAAAAAATATCGTATTGTCTACAGGCTTAAAGCAAACTGCATCGAAATACTAACCGTTTTTGAAGGACACAGGCTTCTTCGAGTAGATGCATTTGATGTTGAGTAGATAAAAACACTGAATACACATAACAGTCACTTCACCCGACCTCCGCTTCGCTCCGGCGGCTGATCTTTTCGTTGGCCTAGAAATATAATTGAAAATCCTTATCGATCATGCTATTGTAATACGAAAATAATCGATGGAGGTTTCGACATGCAATCAGTGACCGTATCACCAAAATTTCAAGTTGTTATACCGAAAACCGTGAGAGAGTCCATGCGTCTTCGCCCGGGACAAAAAATGCAGGTTGTAGAATATGCCGGACGTATCGAGCTTATACCGGAACGCGATATAAAAGAACTCCGTGGATTCCTCAAGGGCATCAATACCGAATTCAAACGAGAGAAAGATAGAATATGAATATCGTAGATTCTTCCGGCTGGCTTGCATACTTCGCAGATGAGCCTAATTCCAAGTATTTCTTGGCCCCGTTGCATGATTCAACAGCGCTTATTGTACCAACAATAACGATATATGAGGTTTTTAAGGTGATTCACCGAGAGTCAACCGAGAATGAAGCCCTGCAGGCAGTTGTTGCTATGCAAAAAGGAACCGTTGTGGATTTAAAAGCACCACTGGCGATTGCTGCTTCAAAGCTGAGCCTGGAGTATAATCTTCCAATGGCAGACAGTATTATTCTCGCAACTGCGCAGGAATTTAATGCCATAATCTGGACCCAGGATTCGGATTTTAAAAATATAACCAACGTGAAGTACTTTCCGAAAAAATAAGCGGGGGCCAATCGGGTAGCCGGGGGGATTTCTCCCCCAGCCCCCACACCACCCGGCATGCGGGTCCGCACCGGGCGGTTCCCAAGAGCCAACGGACCGTAGTCGGTTAAGGCATTGCTGCCTGAGGAAAGTTTGTTCCTACGTCGCGCTTGCGTTCTTGCTCCCCCTGTCGGGTTCATCGCATTGCAGGGCACGTAAGACTATTCC
>CAYNVA010000254.1:0-8949 GCA_964400575.1 uncultured Thermodesulfobacteriota bacterium
TCATCGGGCAGGGCCGTTGCCATGGCGCAGGCAAGCTGGCAGGGCAGGATGAATGCCAGCAGGCGCCAGGGGAAAGCAACAAGTGAGCCTGCCTGACCGTAATAGCCAAGTACTGGCAGGACTACGCCGACGCCCAGCATCTGCAGAAATTCGCCGCCGCCGCGGTATGACAGGCGCACGGGCGGGAAGCTGTACAGCCACAAAAGCCCCAGCGACAGGGCGATAAGCGGCAGGGCAAGCCCGCGCTGATAAAGCGCTGTGAGCGCAAGCCCGACGGCTGCGTTAAAGACAATGACCGTGAGCACCGCGGCATAATTTTCACGCACCGAAATGAGCCCGTCAACCAGCGTGCGTGAGCCGCCGGAGAATATGGTGAAGGTCGTATTGAGGCTGTCTGTTTCAATGTCGGCACGGTCATTGGCATAGACGATGAAAAGCTGAAGAAAAAGGCCGTACAGGTGCAGCAGCAGAAAGACCGTCCAGTCGAGCTGCCCGGTCCGGCCATAGTGGATTGCCTGCCCCAGCAGCAGGGGAAAGAAAATATAGGACTGCGACGGCAGGCGCGATGCCTGCAGCCAGGCCATCAGTTTTCGCATCCTTGCCTTTCTCTGCCCCGGCGCACAAACCGGCGACTGAAGACATACGGGTAGAAAGCCGTTGCGGCAAAGCCCGAGGAGAATCCGTAGAGCAGTTCTTCGAGCGGCACGCCTGCCATATATATATTCAAAAATTTCTCCGTGCGCCAGATGTTTTTAAAAACTCCGGGCATGAGCCATCCGGCTGCAAGGCACAGCATGAAATAGGTCGCAGCAGAAATGCACCCTCCAAGCAGTGCCGGAGAGATAAGGTCTGGCCGCTGCCAGAGCATGGCAAGTGTTGCCGCAGCCATGACCAGGCAGGCGCCGTAAATCACGGGTAAGCCTGCTGCAAGCGACCCCAGAAGCAGTGCCCCGGTAAGGCCGAACAGCCACAGCGCCCGAATGCAGCATGAGCGAAAAGTAATACTGCCCAGCGGCCCGTACCCGCGGTTGCAGGCACAGGCATAGCCCGTTGTCGTGAATGCTGCAAGGCCGGTCACAAAAAGAATGTCCTCGATGCCAAATCCGATGCGCCGCCCGAGATCAAACAGAAAAGCCGGCTCCCAGTAGGAGGGGTAGAATAAAAATTCGCTGCAGGCAAAGGGCAGCGAAAAGGGAATGACCCGGGCAATGACGCGCCGCAGGTCAGGCCGCGCGGCCCCTATCAGCATGCCCGGCAGGGCACACAGCAGCGCGAGGGTCAGAAAATTCCAGGTTAGAAAAAAGTTCTGCATAGATACCGGATAAAAAAAGCAGCGGGCATGATGATGTCCGCTGAAAAACAGGCAATGATCTTTTAGAACATAGAACCTTTTTCCGTATTTCCGGACAATCCAGGGGCGCCGCGGAACCCAAAGCCCGGCGGCGCTCTTTATGCACAGTATGTAAGATGATGCATGTTGATACGGCACACTATAATGCAAAAAAATTCGTAATAAAACATAAAAAATAATATATGGATTTTACAGGCAATTTCAACTAACATTAATACATATTTACAAAAACCCTGCGTCGATGGTCAATACAAGCGTTTCCAAACCATTTTATTGTTCCAGCGAAAGGAGGACTGCCATGAAAAAAATTTTCTTTGGTACGGCACTGGCTCTCTGTTGCCTGTTATATTCGGGGTATGCACAGGCGCAAAGCGGAGCACCTTCGGAAAGCATGCTGATTTCAGGGTTTAAACAGGCTCTGTCAATCGGCACGGAGAAAGCAGTGAACATGGTTTCAAAACCTGACGGCTATTTTAGCAATCAGGCGATTAAAATTCTGATGCCGGATAAAATGAAAATGGTAGCCGATACTCTGGCCAAAGCCGGCATGCAAAAGCAGGTTGATGATTTTACGCTCAGCATGAACAGGGCCGCAGAAAAGGCAGCGCCGCAGGCAGCCTCTATTTTCGGCGGAGCCATTAAAGACATGAGCATTGAGGATGCAAACAAAATTTACAGCGGCGGCGATACGGCTGCGACTGAATTTTTCAAGGGGAAAACCTCAGGCAAGGTCTTCAATGCCTTTAAGCCGATTATTTCTTCAAGCATGGGAGAGGTCGGGACGACGGCCATGTTTAACGGCATCATGTCAAAATACAATGCTATGCCTTTTGTTCCCAAAACATCGATGGATATCGAGGAATACGTGACCAATAAAGCCATGGACGGACTGTTTGCCATGGTCGGCCAGGAGGAGAAGAAAATCAGGACCGATCCTGCGGCGCGAACAACTGATGTGCTGAAATCAGTGTTTGGTAAATAATACATAAGATGTGGGAGCCCTGCAATCGCTCCCCTGGTATACCTACTTATAAAAAGAGAAAAGGGGACGGTTGTCCCCTTTTCTCTTTATTTCGTCCTGTGAAATTTTGCGACGGCAAACAAGAGTATTTCTCTGAAGTTGAATTCGCCTTTTTTTAGGGCCTGCAAATTCAAATGTGAAGCCAATTAGTTCTACGGCTGCGGGGTTAATTCAATCTTATCAGGATTAAACCCGCGATCTGCCAGTTGTTGAACAAGATCGGTATACAACTGATCGTCCATGGTCGGTGTTCTGCTCAGGATGTACAAGACACTCTTCCCGGGATTTGAAACCACAGCATAATCATAGTTTTCCCCCAGATCGATAATCCAGTAGGGAAACTCAAATTTCTCAATGCTGGCTCGATCAAAGCGCACCGCAAGTTTGGCGTTGGTTCTTTGGTCTACTACGCGGGCAACGCCCTGGATGCTGGTAGGTGCCCCGTCAAGTGACCCCACCCGGCCCTGGTTAAGGACACTGACGGTTCCATTGTCATTGAGCGTGTAGAGAGCGGTAACCGCCACGGCATTTTCATCAAACGATGTTGGATAGCGAGCTATTTCATACCAGAGCCCGGCATAGCGCTCAAGATCAACATAATCTACTGTTTTCGGCGGCAGCAGCTTGCACCCTGCAACAAAAACAATACAAAACAGCAGGCTGAGCATTATCTGAAAACTTTTTGATACATGCTTTTTGTGGCCCATCACAAACCCTTCCTCTATTATTTGTTGCCGGTTAATGTGATGCAGGTATGTCTTCCATGGGCATGGGGTTGCAGAGGCTGGCGCGGTTGTCGGCCATCCTGCCGCAGTTCATGCACATGAAGTCGGGTTTTTTCGCAAGCTCCTTGATGAGGTCGAAACGCTCATTGCCGGCTATTTCGCAGAGGTGCTGCGTATGGTCGCCGGAGCATTTTTCGCAAATGAGCGGCAGGTCGCTGTCGACGCGGAAATGGACCAGAAATTTGACAAGCTTGCCCGCGCCCGGATGCACGTATTTATCCGTCATTTTTCGGATTTCCTCAAGCAATGGCCCGGATGTCTCTTCTTTTGTTTTGTGGAGATAAAACCGCCTGCCGCCAAAGCCGCGCTCTTCCGAAAAAGCATACACCGCCTTGGCGTTTTCCTGCAGGTTGGTGTGCGTGAGCCGGTCGGTCATGCCGAAGACAAACGAGCCGTCTTTTTGCACCTGCGGCCGGGAATAGATGGCAATATTGATTTCTCCCTGGGCATTAGACGTGGCAAGAAAACCCTTGCCGTTGGTATTGCTGAAATATTCTTTTGCGTCCATTGCTATTCCTCCTGTGTTGTGGTTTGTTGAAACAAAATGATAGTAACTATATAGCATATTAATTTTAAAAGAATTTCAGAAAAATACTCGTTCCCCGGCAGGAGCGGCGTAGGGGCGGGTCATCCCGCCCTGGTTGCGCTGATCAAACGAATTGCCAGCCGCTTTGCCAATACCCACACGCTCTATAGTCTCAAGTTTACAGCTTGAGATCGTTAAAAAATTGTTAAAGAGCGACTCGTCAATATATGGATTGATATTGCTATGGATTGAGTCAACTAATATATTGACTCAATTGTCAAGTGTGTCCATGTTTAATTGATCAATTGAAGATGTGATCTTCCCGTGTGGCCAGTAAATTTGTCAGTCCGACCGAGTATTTTATTGTATTATTTTTTAGCTGGATTTATATTATTGCTATGCCAACGGTATTAAGAACAGGGCCCTATCGCATTTATTTTCACAGTCATGAGCCGAACGAGCCGCCTCATGTACATATTGACAGAGAAGATTTGTCGGCAAAGTTCTGGCTCCAACCTGTTCACCTGGCAAGAAATGTGGGTTTTAGATCTGCCGAGTTACTGAAACTTGAAGAAATTGTCATTCACAACAAAGAAAAATTACTGGAGGTATGGCATGGGTATTTTGGCAAAAACAGCTGAAGAACGGGTTGTTGATGTTCATTTTACTGAAAGCTCCTTGAGTGTTGATTTAATGGATGGCAGAACCATAACCGTGCCCCTGGCATGGTATCCCAGACTGCTGCATGCTACCCCGACACAAAGAAACCATTGGGAAAAGAGCGGTGGCGGATATGGCATTCATTGGCCCGACATCGATGAGGATTTAAGCACGGAAGGTTTACTGCGAGGCGCTCCTGCTCCTCAAACACAATTCAATAACGCATAGTGTGCAGGCCGGACTAATCCGCCGCGCCGGAGTGCCAGCCCCGGTTGCTTTTGCCTTCTTCTGTGGGCGCGAACATAGTCGCGTGCGACAAACTGACTTCAAGAATGCAGGGTGGCTGTCAGCTCTCTACTCTACCCGATAATTCCGATAATTCGATGTAGAATCCCGTTAGATCACCTGCCTGCTGTTTGACAGGTAAAGCTGTGTGCATCCCGATTTTCCTTAAAGGAGGCTTAAGCATGGTGTCCATGAGATTAGCCGCTGTCATTGTGGTCTTGTGTGTACTGATTGGCTGCGGCCCCCGGTATGCCGAATGCCCCCCTCCGGTAGACGGCACTTTTCAGTCGCCCAACGGCGCCGGAACGCTGATTGTCGAAAACGGGGTGCGGCGGCTCAAGCTGCACGGCTCAAATTTCGCTATGGGCTATGCCTACGGCTATCTGCTGGCCGGAGAGATCATCTATGTCATGGACAACCTCGTTTTGCCGCTCGTGCTTAACTACCGTGTGCTGCGCGATCAAATGGAGGCTGTCGATTGGGACAAATCATACGGCAATGAGCTCGCGGGCATGCTGGCGGGCATCCGGGACAGGCTTGGCCCGAAGGATCGTATCATTCATCCTCATCGCTGGGGCTGGGACAGGGACATAGATCTTATCGACCTCAAGATAGCAAACTCCATATCCGACTGGGCCTGTTCATCATTTTCAATATGGGGTGCGGGCCGGGCGGATAAGACCACGCTCTATGCGCGCAATCTCGATTACTACTCAGGGCGGGATGAGGCTTTCAAGCGATCCCATGTAATAATAGCCTATGACGATAACCAGACGGATCACCAGCGCTGGGTAAATATTGCCGTATGCGGATTTATTGCCTGCGCAACAGGCATGAATGCGGCGGGCATGACCGGTGCCCTGCATGATACTGATCATTTCCCGTCATCGGACAGCTCAGGATTTATTCCCCGCGCCTTCGGCCTGCGCCAGGCGCTTGAAACCATAACCGATACCCAAACGCCTGCCGACGTTGCGAATCTGTTTGACGGCTTCCCCGATTACAAGGGAACCAATCTGCATATCACCTTTCCGGCAACAGGCAGGACCGATAATGACGTGGCGGGCGTGCTTGAGTATGACGGCAAAACAGATCATGTGGACGGCAGGGCAACTTTGCGAAGCCCGTCAGACAATCCGGGCCTTCCCGCCCCCTACGACGGGTATGACCATAGCCTGACCTGCACCTATGCGCTCATCAACACCAACCATTATGTCAAGCGAAGACCTGAGGCCGATGGCGCCGATTCCGATTCAGGCGACCGGTATATGACCATCAAGGCGATGCTGGACGAGAAAAAGGCCGATGGAGACGTTACTGTTGAGGAGGCTCGCCAGATAATGGCCGCGGTCGGCGGCACCGGAACGGTTCATACTGTGGTGCTTGAGCCCGATGCAATGAAGCTGCACCTGTTCCTGGCCGAACCCGGGAAGGCCGGATTTGACAGCCTGCAGCTTGATTATGATTTCGAAGAATTGTTTTAAGCAGCGCGGAGAATCAGGGAGAGGGCAGGATTTTTTTAGTTTGTGTAATTTGTCAAGCTGCCCCCTGCATTTCCTGTTTAGAACCCCAGCTTTTTTCTATAGGCGTCAGCCACTGCGCCCGTAACGCGGTCGCAGCTGTTTTCGCGGGCATACTTTTCCGTCTCGCGGACAGCCTCGGCTAGAAAGGCCGGGGGCACCATCTCAAGAAGCGCTTTAGCCTCATCATCCCACGGCATTTCAAATATCGGCTCCGGCCCGGCCGCAGGTGCGGCATCGGGGAACGACTTCATGTCAGTAAAGATGGTGGCGTACTTGGATTTAAACCGCGTCGGGGTGTACTTGTCAGCCACGTGCTTTAATATATCCAGCGTCACCGTCGACTGCAGCTCCAGGGCCATGGAATCGGCAACCTGATGCATCTTCTTGATAGCTATGGAGCGGATAAAGTGCGGGAGCAGCTCTGCCATGCGCCCCAGGGCCCTCTCCGCGTCGAGCTCCCAGGCAACCTCGCCTGATGATATGGGGCCTTCCATCTCGCCTTTCGTCTCTATGAATATTTTCGTGTATATCTCGTTGCCGATGGACTGGACGAGGTTCTTTGCGCCCATGAAGCCCATGAACGGGTTGTTCTCCGAGAAGATGTACCCGATGAGGGGAATGTCGGCATACAGGAAGTTCTTGAAGCCGAGATCGGTCGAGAGCTTCAGGTCGTAGTAGTTGCCCAGAATGATCGTGGGGGAGGCCTCAAGAAAGAGGCTCTTCTTCTCATCAATCGTGGGGTTGAGAAGCACCGAGGAGCAGATGCCCTCCAGTGCTTCGGCTGCGGCTGGAGTTGCAACCGAGGCCATAGCGATCTGCATGCCCATCTCGCGGTGGAGAAACGTTGCTATGCCCACGCTGTAGGTGTCGCAGTTGTCCGTTGACAGGGCGACGCTGGACTCAAAGAGCGTATTTGGAACCAGAAGCGAGGTCGTGAAATCCCGGGCGCTGCGGATCTCTTTTGAAATATAGGCAGAGGCGTCGATGCCGAAAAAGCGTGCTATGGAGGAAAGCCACGCAGCTGACTTTCTGAACCCTATGGGCATATGCTCCGCCGTGTAGGGAATGCCGAAGCGCTCCTGCATTTTTTTCGCGAACTCCACCCCGCAATCATAGGGGTAGAGGCAGACATTGAGCGCCGCGGCAGGCGCCCGCTCGATTTCTTCAACAGTGCAGTCCGCCGTTAAAACCGCATTCACGGTGATGCCCGTGGCGGCAAGCATCCGCGTGAGCTCGAAGACATCGGCGCGCCAGTTGAAGGTATTGTAGGTGGGCCCCACAAGGTTGACCGACTTTTCATGCCGGGGAAGCGCGGGGTTCATGAGGGACATGAGGCCCAGAAAGACGCTCTCCTTGCCTTCTGCCAGCGTGCCCCCGAGCGAGGGCCGCACGACGACGATCCGGTCGAAGCGCCCTTTGAGCGATTGTTCGGAAACATCGTCCATGGTGATCTCGATGACGGGCGATGTTATGACGATGATCGCCCGGGGCTTTTCCTGCGCCACCATATCTATGACCGCGTCGAGACGCTCGCCTGCCCCGCGCATGACATCGCTGTAGGATACCAGGGTGCTGTAGAAATCGGGATGCCACTCGTTGCACAGGGCCCCCATGTGCTGCATGAGATAGCACCCGGGCGGGGCATGGTAGATAAGCCGCGCATCGGTTATGCCCTGGGCCGCCCACACCGCCCCTTCAAAAGCCGAGGGCTTGTGCACCTCCAGCATCTTTGTCTGCCCTGCTGCGGACTGCGCTTTCCCGGCACTCTTATGCATGGGCCTCTCCTGCATACTCGTTCATGATCTGCCTCCACTCTGAAAAAACAGGTTTTTTCAAGGTGTCGAAGAAGTGCTCGCCGAAATCAAGGGCGTAGTCATAGCCGTACTCGTTGAGATAATTTTCATTAATGAGGCAGATAACCAGTTTCCTGGCAAGTTCGACGCGGGCCTGAAAGTCGCAGAAGACCACGTCAGGGGCATACCGCTGGGCAAGCTCCGCAACGGTCCGGTACTCGGACTCGTGAAAGGTGACGCGCCCGCCGTAGCGCTCCTGCATGATCGCCTGCTCCTTCTGGGCAAATTTGTTTTTCATGGAGGGAACGATGACGACCTCCGCGCCCAGCTCGGCAAGAATTTTACCCATGGAGGTCTCGTTAGCAGGACCTGTTACCAGCAGGGCCTTCACCGGCTCGCGCCGGAACCGCTCCTGTATCTTCTCCAGCCGGGGCAGCGCTCTGCCTTCCTCCCGCCGGGCGATCTCCAGGAGCCGGTCATTGCCGGTCAGCTGCGCCACGCCACGCAGAAAATTCGAGGTGCCGGCAATGCCGGCGGGAATTTCAAAATAGTGCGTTGTTGACCCGAATCGCTCATTGAGATGCTTGCAGGTGTTGTAGGGCACAATATGAATGGGGCAGAGAAACTCCGCCTGCACGATCCTCTCCATCTCATCGATATGCCCCGCGGGGAATGCAAACGCCTTGATGCCAGCCTCCCGCAGAAGCGAGGTCAGACACCCCATGCTGTCAGCATCCTGGCCCGCGCGCCCGAGAAGCCCCACCGAGCCCTTTACGATTTCCCGCGGCTCGAAAACATCTACAAGGGCCTTCCATGAGGCGTCATTGCCCAGCGGCGTTGACCGGGGATGGTTGAAGCCCGTCTCGCAGTGGGTCACCGTAAGCTCCGGGATTTCGCGCTTGAGCTCGGCGATGACGCCCTGAACGTCCTCCCCGATAAGCTGCGGCACGCAGGTGTTGATGATGACAATGATTTTCGGCTTGTACTGATGGTAGACGTTCCTGA
>CAYNVA010000255.1:0-3740 GCA_964400575.1 uncultured Thermodesulfobacteriota bacterium
TAGGCGGCAATGGGCAGGCTGTTGATTTCTTCAGCGGTCATTTTCAGGTCAAACCCTGATCGTCCTGCTTCCGGGGTCATAATACATCCAAGTGATCAGTTTACGCATACAATGGTTGTTCCCGGGGAAAGCAGGGGTTAACATCTTCATCTGTCAGATCAGAAGCCCCGAAGACTTTTTTTCTTGTCGAACCCCATAACCACCCGGGAGAAAATAGTGACAGTACGTGGGGCTGTCATGAGTGAAACGAAGGGTTCCTCTGTCTTTCAGCCCAGGCAGGGGAAGCAGCGGGGAAGATCAGCTGTCCGCTGATTTCGCAAGGTGTTGCTTCGCCCTTTGCCTTGACACACAATGGCCCCCGTCCTATATTTAATATATGATATACCATCATGGTGCCCGCTCCTGTCAATTACAAAGATCGATCCTGCCTCACGTCGAACATCGCGCAGGACTTTTTTGTTTTTAAACCATCTCGCAAGGAGGTACCATCATGCGCATTTTAGTAGGCATCATATCAGTAATAGCCCTGCTGTTTTGCTGCTCGCCGCCTGCCATGGGCAAAGTCATCAATATAGAATTCAAATTCACACCGTTCACCGGAGATCCAGCCAAAAGCAATGAGGTCACAACCGTGGCCGGCAAAGCAGCCGTTTTTATCAACAATGTTCCGATGGTTGAGCAGCCCGTACAGCAGCAGGTGGTGCCGGTCTTGTTTGAGGAACGAGAAATAGCGGCTTCGGTGTGGGTGCCGGCATCTCGCCTGGGACCGCGGCTGCGCAAGGGCAGGAACACGATTCGCATTGAATTCGAACCCGCCAATATAAAAACACCCTACAGCGCCCAGCTCAGATGGGCATCGGTGACGGACCAGGTCTCGGAGAAAAGCCAGCCGGGCCAGTATCAGGCCACCAATCAAAGCGCTGAGGGTGTGGACACGAAGCAGCCCACCGGCAAGGTTGTTTTTGAGCGCGAGTTTGCCGCAGATTTTGCAGCCGATCTTCCCTGGCACCATTATCCGCCGGTAACAAAGCTCGAAGATCAAGATAAGCAGCGCCTGGCGGCATTTGTCAAAGACAGAGCCAATGCCTTCAAGCCTGATTTTGACGGAGTCTTCCGATTGCTGCAAGGCGTTGAGGGTCTCTCCGTGCCAGAGATGAAGAAAGCAAAGTGCCTTGATAAGGCCTACGCTGCGGGTGTTCGAATCAGCGCTCCTGCTGCCGATCAAATAGAGTTCATCATGACGGGAAATCCCGAGGTTGTAGTTCAGCGCAAAGGCGGGGAGCTTTACGCACAGGCTGATCCGAAAGCGCTTGAGCGCATAAAAGGGGAGGAGCTGCAGATGTGTGCCGGCGTTGTCCTGTCCGTAGCCTACCCGCCCAGCCTCGTGCTGGTTCGCACGCCCACCGGGGATTGGGAAACGGTTTACTAGCAGGCTGTTGAAAAACGCCCATCTGCTGCGTTGCGCTCATCCTGCTTCACTGCAGCGTACGAAAAGTACGCCTCATTTCGCATGATTTCGCGCGCCTTGCATCTGAGCATTTTTGAACAGCCTGTATGGATTGACTTTTTCAACAACCTACTAGAGCATTTTTTTGTTGTAACCACGGGCCCCCACCAAAAGCGCACCTGTGCGCATATGGGCTATACTATTTTGAAAAATGCTCCAGGCAGTGGGTAGGGTGCACAGTGCGCACCCTACCCACTGCGCTGCCAAACAAATGCATAAAAAGGGGGCTGCTTTTGGCTGATGCAAAAGCCAAAGGCAGACCCCGTCTGTCAATTGCCTTGACACACAATTGCCCTCGTCCTATATTCCCCCTAATTTCAGGCACATTTTTATCAGGTATCAGTGGCCGTTATTTTGCGGGCAGCCACAATTATGTGCCACAGGCTAAAAATACAATTCAATCAGGAGGCCATAATGTCGGCAAAAGAGGGTGTAAGCTTTTCGGTCAGTCCGTCCGGCGATACATTCCCGATTCCGCAGGCGAGCGAGTATCCGGCAGAGTTGGCTCGGGTCGAAAAACTCGTGCAGCAAGCCCGCAGCCAGGGCAAAGAGATTGTGGTTGTCATGGGGGTGGGGTTTGTGGGCGCAGTGATGGCTGCAATCGTAGCCGACACAAAGGACGCTGGCGGTAAACCGAGCAAATTTGTTATCGGCTGCCAGCGCCCGAGCGGGCGGAGCTATTGGAAAATCCCTCTGCTGAATAAGGGTGTTTCGCCGGTCAAGGCCGAAGATCCTGAAGTAGACCTGATGATCGGCCGGTGCGTTAATGACACAAAGACCCTGATTGCTACGTACAACAGCGAAGTACTCTCGCTTGCCGATTGTGTCGTGGTGGACGTGCAGTGTGATTATTCGAAAAACGAGCTTGGCAACATGCGCAACGGCGAAGCGGACATGGCGGCGCTTGAGTCGACCATGAAAACAATCGGCGAAAAAATACAGGCACACTGTATGGTGCTGATAGAAACCACAGTGGCTCCGGGCACCACCGAATTTGTCGCCTGGCCGATTCTCAAGAAAGCCTTTGCAAAAAGGAAAATTGCGGCCGAACCGCTTCTGGCGCATAGTTTTGAACGGGTGATGCCGGGCAAGGACTATGTTGCCAGCATTCGTGATTTCTGGCGGGTGTGCGCGGGATGTAACGAGGAGGCGCGCAGCCGGGTTGAAAAGTTCCTGCATGAGGTGCTCAACACGAAGCAATTCCCGCTTACGGTCATGGACCGGCCGATCGAATCGGAAACCACTAAAATTGTCGAGAACTCCTATCGTGCGGCCATCCTCGCGTTTCTCAATGAGTGGAGCCTATTCGCCGAGCGCAACGGCGTTGACCTGATAAAAGTAATCAAGGCCATTAAAATGCGCCCGACCCACAGCAATATCATTTTCCCTGGACCCGGTATCGGCGGCTATTGCCTCCCGAAAGATGGCGGGCTTGGGTGCTGGGCCTACAAGCATATTCTGGGTTTTGACGATGGCGATGAGCTGTTCAAGATTACCCCGACGGCTATCGATACCAACGACACCCGCGGTCTCCACGTGGCCGAACTGACCCGCGATGCTCTCAGGAATATGGGACACTATATCGCGGGCGCCGAAGTGCTCATCTGCGGCGCCAGCTATCGCCAGGATGTGGGAGACACCCGCTACAGCGGCTCGGAAATGATTGTCCGCAAGCTTACCGAAATGGGAGCCGAGATGCGCGTGCACGATTCTTATGTCGATCACTGGTACGAGCTTGAGAGCCAGGCAGACTATCCAGCTCCTGGCCATTCGTGGAGCAGGTTTTTCCGCAACCAGGATGAGCTTGTCAATATACGGGTGCAGAAAGAACTCGCGCCTGCGTTCACGGGGGTCGAGGCGGTCATTTTAGCAGTACCTCACGCCGAGTACCTCAAACTCAAGCCCGAGGATGTTGTCAAGTGGGCAGGCGGACCAATTGCCGTGATTGACTGTTTTGGGATCCTTTCCGACGACAATATCCGCTCGTATTTTGAACTCGGCTGCGAGGTTAAGGCGCTTGGCCGTGGGCATATTCAGCGGATCAAGGAGGAGGTCAGGAAAAAGAATAAATAAGAGGGCAATCCGGTGGCGTGCTGAACACCATTCCGGGAAAAAAGAGGGGCAACCGCGCCCTTTTATTTTGGAAGAGCCTACGTGGGGACAACAACCACTAATTTAGAGCATTTTTCTTTTTGTTGTAGCCATGCGCCCTTATGGTGAGCCTTTGTTTCGT
>CAYNVA010000256.1:0-5826 GCA_964400575.1 uncultured Thermodesulfobacteriota bacterium
CGGATTTTTTCAATTTCTATGTCAAGCTTAACCGTCTTAAAAACCTTTTCAATAACCACCAGGTTTTTTGATATAACTTTTTGGCTGCCCCGCACATAGACGCATTCAGGCTGGCGAAACATGAACGTTTCGGCAATCTCCTGCCACAGGGTGAAGGCTCGGCGCTTGAGTCTGCGCCACAGCTGCGCTGCGGGCCGGGTGGCGCCTGCTCCGGGTATGAGCCCAAGGGCTGCGCGCAGAACGCCGTCGGGCACGTCGGCCTCATCGTGCTGCCAGGGGTCATCCTGAAGGTCGGCGACCGCAACCAGTGTCCGGCTGCAGACAGAGCAGCGGGCGATATGGCGCTCAACCTCCTGCTCGGTGTCAGCCGGAAGCCTTCCCGCAAGATGATCGCAGAGAGTCTGTTCGTCAGGACAGGGGGGGGGGGCGGCCGATTCTTGCCTGAAATACCAGGAAAGTATCCGCTTGAGGCTTTCATTGTCTGTTTTTTCGCCTGCATCCATGGCCGGGTTGCCTTTCATGCCCCGATGCGATGCTGTTTACACCACCGCCGGGTTCTGCAATATACTGAAATAGACGGACATCGCTCTTATTTCTTAGACAGTTTATTTTTCAGAGATTCTTTAAGTTTTTCGCGCAGATAGTTGCCGCGGCTGTAAATGGCATTGGTGTTGGAGCGCAGCGTTCTGGCGATTTGAGCCGGGGGCAGGCCTTCAAAATAAAAAAGACGGATAAACAGCTGATCTTTGGGCGGAAGCTCATCAATGAGCTCCCGCAGAAGCTGCCGCTGCTCCTGATCTTCCAGAAGGCTCAGCGGGGTATCCACAGCTACGGCTGCGCGCTCTGCCTCGCCGCGGGTTTCCGTATCGGAAAGGGAGGCCATATCGCAGCGTTTTTTGAGATGATCGATGGCGGCACGCACGGCGATGACACGAATCCAGGTCGCAACCGAACAGCCGTTTTTGCCCTCATACTGCCGCAGTTTGCGGCCCTGCCTGTCCATGATGGAGGCGAAAATATCATTGTGCAGGTCGGCCAGTTCCTCACGGCTTACTGCAGCACTGCGGGCATACAGAACTTTGCGAATGACATAATAAACAAGGGGCGAGTAGCGCGTAATGAAGCTGTGCCATGCACCGGCTTTTCCCTGTATGCACGTCTCTATGAGCTGCAGGTCCTCGGTCAGGGGTTCTGTCGTCATGGGCATACTGCGTTGCGGCGTTATTTTTGGCCGGGCGTCCATGAGCAGCCCGGCATTACATGCTTTTAATGTCCCGGAGATTGAGCTGCACGAGCTTCTGGCCGTTGTAGAGATTGAACTGCGGAACAAAGGCCAGGCGAATTGCCCCGTCGCTCAGACTGTAGCGCGCGCCCATATTGAAACCGATGGCGTCGAAGGACTGGCCGTCTTCCCTGATTTTCAGCTTCAGGTGGCCGTTGCCGACAACCATGGAGCTGTAGGATTTGATCTCGCGGCTGGAAAAAACAGGCTCCGCATTGCCGGGGCCGAACGGCGCAAGCGATTCTATCTGTTCGAGCATGGCGGGGGAAAGCTCGCCCAGGGGTATCTCGGCGTCTATGGCCAGCATGGGGCTGAAGTCGGCTGCTGCGAACTGTTCGCGCACAATGGCATTGAATGCCTGCATGAACAGATTCATGTTGTCCATATGAACCGTCAGGCCTGCCGCGTCGCGGTGGCCGCCGAATGCCTTGAGAAGTGAGGAGCACTTCTTGATGGCGCCGTACAGATCAAAGCCTTTGACCGTACGGGCCGACCCTTTGCCTTCGCCGCTTTTTTCATCAATGGCGAAAAGGATGGCCGGACGGCTGAATTCTTCGCTCAGGCGCGAGGCGCACAGGCCGATGACGCCGGGATGCCAGGCCGGAGACGACAGGATGAGGGAATCGGGAAGCTCATCATGCTGTTTGACCATGTTTCGGGCCTCTGTTAGTATGCTGCGCTCGCGCTGCTGGCGCCGTGTATTCTCTTCATCGATTTTGCGGGCCATGTCCATTGCCTCATCGTCACTGCCGGTACGCAGCAGCTGCACGGACAGGTCGGCCTCTGCCATGCGGCCCGCTGCATTGAGCCGGGGGGCTAGGCGGAAGCCTATCATATTTGCAGCAACAGGCCCGTCGGGGATTCCGCACACGTTTTTAAGTGCCTTAATGCCGGGCCGGCATCCCTGGGCTATTATTTCAAGCCCGTTGCGGACGAAAATCCGATTCTCATCAAGCATGGGCACCATATCGGCAATGGTGCCGAGGGCCACAAGATCAAGATATTGCTTGAGATTGGGCTCCTGGCCGTTTTGCCAGACCTGGCTGTCGCGGAGCTTTGTGCGCAGGGCCATCACCAGGTTGAACGCCACGCCAACGCCCGCCAGCCCCTTGAAGGGAAACGGGCAGCCGATCTGTTTCGGGTTTATGATGGCATAGGCCTCGGGCAGTTGGTCAGGGGGCTCATGGTGGTCGGTGACGATGACATCAATGCCATGGGTCCGGGCGCAGGCCACCTCATCAAAGGCTGAAACGCCGCAGTCCACCGTGATGATGAGCGATACACCGTCTGCGTGCAGTTTTTTCACCGTTGCTATGCTCATCCCGTAGCCTTCGGTCAGGCGGCTGGGTATATGAAACGCAACATGCGCCCCGGCGCTTTCAAGGAAAAGCAGCATAACGGTTGTGGCAGTGATGCCGTCGACATCATAGTCGCCGCATATGCAGATTTTTTCCTTATTGGCGATAGCAGCTGCAATGCGCTCTGTTGCCCGGCCCATATCTTTCAGGAGAAAGGGGGAGTGCAGGTCTGCCAGGCGTGCAGAAAGAAAGGACTCTGCCGCTTCGGGCGTTTCAATACCGCGGTTGATCAGCACCTGCGCTACAAGCGGTGAGATATTGAGGCAACTGGCAAGTGCGCGGCCCAGAGCTTCCCGTGTTTCCCGCACAGCCCATCGTTTTTCCGGTGTCTTAGTGGTTTCAGCCATGAAAAATTATTTATTTTAATATTTTTATTAATTTTTAAATCAAAACAAAGTGAAAAGTTGCGCGCAAAAAGCAATTGCTTTGTTCGAGCCGCTTTGGCAAAATGAACTATATCAGCTTTTTATCTTTTAAGGAAAGGTAAAAGTATGCAAACCCCTACAGCGCCGTCATGGCAGGCCCTTTCATTTCACGCACAGGAGCTCAACAACACGACCATCAAAAAACTTTTCGCTGGCGACGGGAAACGCTTTGAGAAGATGAGCCTCGAGGCTGCAGGCATACTGTGCGATTTTTCAAAAAACCTGATGACGGAAAAAACTCTTGATCTGCTGCTGCAGCTTGCCCGGGAGCGCGACCTTTCAGGCTGGATCGAGCGGATGTTTTCAGGGGCACGGATCAACAGCACCGAGAATCGCCCGGTGCTGCACACGGCCCTGCGCAAGCGCTCGAAAAGCGCTCTGCTGGTAGACGGCAAAGATGTGATGCCGGGGGTGCTGACCGTGCTTGCGAAAATGCGCAGTTTTTCAGAGGCAATGCGCAGCGGCGCCTGGACAGGCCATACGGGCAAAACTATTACCGATATCGTGAATATCGGCATCGGCGGCTCGAATCTCGGACCGGCCATGGTGACCGAGGCCCTCACGCCTTATGGCAGGCGCGATCTTGCCATGCATTTTGTATCCAATATCGATGGCACGCATATGGCTGAAACCCTGCGCCGGGTGAACCCCGAGACCGTTCTGTTTATTGTCGCCTCCAAGACATTCACGACTCTTGAGACCATGACAAATGCCCACACAGCGCGGCAATGGTTCATGGAGAAAACAGGCATTGAGGCTGCGGTAGCCCGGCATTTCGTGGCTGTTTCAACCAACAACGCCGAGGTGGCCCGGTTCGGCATCGACACGGAGAATATGTTTGAGTTCTGGGACTGGGTTGGCGGCCGGTACTCGGTATGGTCTGCTATCGGACTGCCGGTAGCGCTTGCTATCGGCATGGATAATTTCGAGCACTTTCTGGCCGGCGCCTATGCCATGGACTGCCATTTCCGTGAAGCCGACCTGCGGTGCAATATTCCCGTCATTCTTGCCCTCACGGGCATTCTCTACAGTAATTTTTTCGGCTGCGATACGCATGCCATACTGCCCTATGACCAGTACCTGCGGCGGCTGCCGGCCTATATCCAGCAGCTGGACATGGAGTCAAACGGCAAGAGCGTGACCCGGGACGGCGACCCTGCTTCATGCTCAACGGGTCCGATCATCTGGGGTGAGCCCGGCACCGACGGCCAGCAGGCTTTTTACCAGCTCCTGCACCAGGGCACCAGGATCGTGCCCTGCGATTTTCTCGCACCTGCCGTGTCGCACAACCCCGTTGGCGGTCACCACGGCCTGCTGCTGTCGAATTTTTTCGCCCAGACCGAGGCGCTCATGAACGGGAAGACCAGCGGGCAGGTGCGCGCCGAGCTTTCAGCTCAGGGGATGACCGAAGACCAGATCGACCGGCTTGCTCCCCACCGCGTTTTTGAAGGCAACAGGCCCAGCAATTCCATCATGTTTGAAAAGCTCGATCCCCACACGCTGGGCGCCCTTATCGCCATGTACGAGCATAAAGTTTTCGTGCAGGGAGTCATCTGGGGTATTTGCTCATTTGATCAGTGGGGCGTGCAGCTCGGCAAAGAGCTTGCTACGAAGATCCTGCCCGAGCTTGCCGGCGAGGCGCCCGTCACCAGCCACGACTCCTCAACCAACGGGCTGATCGGGTATTATAAAAAGCACCGGCGGATGTAATCAGAAAGACCCGTTTCAGAAAAGGCAATCAATTTTAAGCCCGTGTTTTCTACAGGCCTAAAGTATGAGCATGGCATCGCCGTAGCTGAAGAAGCGGTAGCCGTGCTCCACGGCCTGCCCGTAGGCGCGCAGGATGAAGTCGCGGCCCGCAAAGGCCGACACGAGCAGCAGCAGGCTTGATTTGGGCACATGGAAATTGGTGATAAGACCGTCAAGGGCCTTGAAGCGGTAGCCGGGATAGATAAAAATACCGGTTTCGCCTTTACCGCTTCGGAGCACGCCCTTTTCATCGGTCATGCTTTCAAGCACGCGCGTGCTGGTGGTACCCACAGCGATAACCCGCCGTTTTTCGGCCCTCGCCCGGTTCACCGCCTCGGCTGTTTTCTGCGATACCGCAAGTGCTTCGGTATGCATGGTGTGGCGCTCCACAATATCCTCCCGTATGGGCTGGAAAGTGCCATAGCCCACATGCAGGGTCACAAATACGGTCTCAATTCGAGCACGGCGCAGCTTTTCGATCAGCTCGGGCGTGAAGTGAAAGCCTGCGGTAGGGGCGGCAACAGCGCCGTCACAGGCGGCATACACGGTCTGGTAGCGCTGCCGGTCCCGTCTGTCTTCAGTGCCGCGCTGCCGCCGTATATAGGGCGGCAGGGGCGTTATGCCGATACGCTGCAGTACGGCATGCAGATCACCGGTGCAGGTGAGACTCACGCGCCATGCCTCATCACTGGCGCGGTCAAGCACCCGGGCGCTCAAGGTTTCATCGAACAGTATGCGCATGCCGGGCTCGACGCGGCGCTTGCTCTTTATAAGGCATTCCCAGATATGTTCGCCTTCCGGCTCGGCCAGGAGGGCCTTGAGCAGAAACAGCTCCACCCAGCCGCCCGTGTCCTTCCGGCCGTACAGCCGGGCCGGGATCACGCGCGTGTCATTTGCCACCAGCACATCGCCGGGCTGCAGGTATGCGGGCAGATCGGAGAAAGACCGGTGCTCGACCGTCTGCTCCTGCCGCCGGAGCACCATCAAACGCGAGGTGTCGCGCCGGTCCAGG
>CAYNVA010000257.1:0-1930 GCA_964400575.1 uncultured Thermodesulfobacteriota bacterium
TTACCTCCCACAACCGGTATTTTGCCGTGTCAGGCATGATTTATCCGAGGCTGACGGCTTTTTCCCTGTGGTCGCCGCCTGCCCTTGCTCTGGTGTTCAGCCTTGGTTCAGCCATATGGCCGGCGCTGCTTGTGGCGCGAAAAAAAGCAGCTGATATACTCAAGGTAGGCTAACAACTATGGTGCAGTGTCAGGACATTACAAAGCAATACCACTCGGGCAGGGGCGCCATGCATGCCCTGCGCGGCGTTTCCTTTACGGTAGCCCCTGCTGCCATGGTGGTCATCGTAGGCAAATCAGGCTCGGGCAAAACAACCCTTCTCAACTGCATGGGCGGGCTGGACCGGCCCGACAGCGGCAAAGTCATCTATAATGGACGCAATCTGCACGAACTGCCGCCCCGTGAGCTCAGCCTTTTTCTCCGCCGCGATATGGGCTTTGTATTTCAGTTCGGCAACCTGCTCTCCTACCTCACCGTTTTTGAAAATATCGCTTTCCCCCTGACGCTCAACGCCGTGGCGGGCCGTGAAAAAAAACGCCGCGTGGTAGAGCTTCTGGAGCGCATCGGCTTGGCTGATGCAGGCCGGGCCCTGCCCCATGAGCTTTCAGGAGGAGAAGTGCAGCGCGTGGCCGTTGCCCGGGCCATTGCCCACAGGCCCCAAATGCTGCTTGCCGATGAACCCACGGCAAGCCTTGACAGCGCTACGGGCAGAAGCCTTATAAACCTCATGTTTTCCATGGGCAGAGAGAGCGGATGCACCATGGTACTGTCAACCCATGATACTGAGGTAATGGACCTTGCCGATCAGCGCATCCGCATCCGCGACGGCATGGTGCAGGAAACCGAAGTTTAGGCTTGCGTCCCTCCAGTCCAGCCGCCGGCAGGCTCGGTGCCATAAGCTAAAAAGTTTTGGTTAATTGCGATTGTCCGGTTGAAAATTTTGGTGGGTTTATGGTTTCTATAGATAGTGGGCAAAAGCATCCAATGCTCACACATGAAAGCCAGGGGGCGCTGGTACCCCCTTTTCTCTTCATGCTGCTTGACAGAGCCAAAAAAACCGATCTGTACAGTTTTAGTTATTGATCTGCCAGCCAGTCAAGGGCCTGCTCCGCGGTATCACGAAGCACGATATTGCGGCCGGTCAGCTTAATAAGGGTTTGCACCACGATTTTTCTTACCCCCTGAACCCCGACCGCGGCGCTGGCCTTCATATGCGGGGTCACCGTCATGGAAAATTTCTTCATATACTCAACGCCTTCACGGTTATAATGCGCACTCGTGACATTGGTCAAAAGGCGGACCGATTTCGGGGGCTCTTTCAAAATCAGGCTCTGCGCGCGATCAAAAATCTGCTTGCAGACCTCCACATCCTCCAGGCCGGTCAAATCCTGCACCAGTATTGCTTTACCCTTATGCTCTGTAAAATAAACTCTTTCCATGGTGCCACCTGCACTATTTTCAGATAGGTATTCGTTTATAAAAAAACTATTTATTTGCAACTCAGCTGCAGGATTGTATCAACAGAGCGCCTGCTTGCCGAGCATGAACAACCCCTTGTCTATTTTGTTCTGTTCCAGACCGCACGTGGTGAAGCCGTACTAAAGGGTGTTCATATTTATCGCATAAATCAGCACCCGGTGCGAGTAAAAAACAGCCCACCCCTTTCCCCGTGCTTTATTGTTGGCGCAATGAGAGTAACCTGCATGCTGCGCAACAGGCTAAAAATCCGAAAATTTAACACTGCCTTAACAGAAGCTTTATCAAGTCTTAATAAAATACCGATACTAATAAAGTATAGATGCGGATGGGGGTTTTTCCCGCATGGTCATAAAGAGGTTTTTGTGCTATGAGTTTAGCATACCGATATGAAAACCATGTCCGTCAGGCAGCATGATATGAAAAAGCCGATTGCCATAGTCGAAGACGAGCC
>CAYNVA010000258.1:0-2274 GCA_964400575.1 uncultured Thermodesulfobacteriota bacterium
TCATTCGGGACCAATGACCTCACCCAGATGACCTTCGGCTTCAGCCGCGACGATATCGGCAGCTTCCTGCCCGATTATCTCGACAAGAAGCTGCTTCCGGCCGACCCGTTCCAGACCATTGATCAGGACGGCGTCGGGCAGCTTATTAAAATGTCTGTTGAGAGGGGCCGCTCAACCCGCAAGGACCTGAAAGTCGGCATCTGCGGCGAGCAGGGCGGTGAGCCCGCATCGGTTGCGTTCTGCCACAAGATGGGCCTCAACTATGTGAGCTGCTCGCCTTTCCGCGTGCCCATTGCCCGTCTTGCTGCAGCGCAGGCCGCAATCAAGGCTGGTTCGATAAAAAAGCCCGCAGCCAAGGCAAAAGCGAAAAAGAAATAATTTTAATTGTAGGGGCGGACCCGTGTGTCCGCCCTCTTAAAAAAGAAAAGCCCTGCACGGCTCTGTCCGGGCAGGGCTTTTCTATCGCCCTGGCCTTACCGCTCAATCTGCCAAAGGTAGAAAACTCCCTGCAAAAAGCACCATCACTATGGCCCCGGTTTCTTCTTATGCCCGCAGGAAATTTGTGGTATTCTTATAGAGCCATCTAACAACGCAGCACGATAAACCAGCGCAGGAGGCACCTATGAATCAGCACCCCGATGAAAACAAAAAAGTGTTTGGCTGGAGAGGCAAAATTCTGAGAGTCGATCTTTCTGCCTCACGAATAGGGGATGAAGAACTATCCCCGAGGTATATGGACGGCTATATAGGCGGCTCGGGCATCAATGCGCGGCTGCTCTACGATCTCATGATTGAGGATCCCCGTGCCGATGCCCTGGCCCCCGGCAACCCGCTCATTATCGGCTGCGGGCCGCTGGTGGGAACGCGGTTTCCCTGCGCCAGCCGTTTCACGGTAACGGCAAAAAGCCCGCTTACAGGCATTTTCGGCGACAGCAATGCAGGCGGCTGGTTTCCGGTGCGGCTCAAGCAGGCAGGCTATGACCATATCGTCATTCAGGGCAGGGCGGACAAGCCTTCGGCGCTGCTGATCGAGCCGGGGCAAACACCCCGCATAGTCGATGCCCGTGATGTCTGGGGCCTTGATACCTATGCCACCGATAAAAAGCTCCATGAAATATACGGCGACTGCGAAACGCTGCGGATCGGCCCGGCCGGGGAAAACCTGGTGCGCTACGCCAATATTCTGTCAGGAACCAGGCGCACAAGCACCAATGGCCGCACCGGCATGGGCTGCGTCATGGGCTCCAAAAACCTGAAGGCCATTATCATTAAGGTTGACGAGCACCTGAGCCCCGTGCCCACAGCAAATGAGCAGGCAACAAACAAGCTGGCAAAATACTACCGCGACACCTGGCTGAAAGGGCCGGGCACCACGCTCAAGCGGCAGTACGGCACGCTCACGAATTTCTCCCAGATAGCCGACCACACCCGTGTAAAAAACGAGCAGGAGCCCCTGACCAAAGAGCAGCTCGACGCCTATGATCTTGATTTGTTCACCGGCTCTTTTAAAACCGGCCAGACCGCCTGCTACGGCTGCCCGGTGGCCTGTTCGCAGAAATGGGAGATAAAAGACGGGCCTTACAAGGGCGATAAAGGCGACAAGGTGGAATACGGGCACCTTTTGAGCCTGGGGCCCAATATCGGTATTTTCGACTTTCCCCAGATGCTCCACCTTGCCGATATCTGCAACCGCATGGGCTTTGACTGCATACAGTTCGGCTACAATATGGCAACAGCAATGGAATGTTTTCAGCGCGGCATTTTAAGCACTGAGGAAACCGGTGGCATGCAGCTTATCTGGGGCGATGCGCGGACCGTGGAGAGGCTGATGCTGCAGACGGCACGTCGCGAGGGCTTCGGCAGCCTGCTTGCCGAAGGCGCCCGCGAGATGGCAGCGCGCATCGGGCCTGATGCGGTGCAGTACGGGTCGCATACCAAGGGCATGTCTTTCCCCTTCAGCTGCACCTATGCCCTGCCCATGAGCCTTGCCTCATCGGTTGCCACCCGTGGCGGCGACCACCTGAAGGGCCATCCCTTTGCCTCCATCATCGGCCACACGGAAATGCTGGAAAAAATGTTCGGCCATGATGTGCCGCCCGAGGCCGGCGATCATACAAGCCCGGTGGCCAAAGGACGGGTTGTCTGGTGGCAGGAAAACTACAAGATGGTCATGGACTGCCTCGGGCTGTGCTTCCTGCCCGTCATCAATTCCAATGTCTGGTGCGATCCGCTGATCATGATTAAAGAAATGGGCCAGATGTACCAGACCATAAC
>CAYNVA010000259.1:0-1989 GCA_964400575.1 uncultured Thermodesulfobacteriota bacterium
GTCAGCGTTAATGAAATGGCTATGATGGTATAAAGCGCACCTGAAGTTTTCATATACCCTCCCCTGCAAACGTTAGAAAAGAAGCCAGTCCGCCGCGGCGGACAGAAGCCAGTAGTCAGTAGCCGGAAGTCAGAAGAGAAGACACATAGTCTTCAAGGAGATTACTTGTTGCTTCCAGGCAATCAGATTCTAAAATATTTTCGCTGTTTTATTATTGATGCTGAATTCTGACTACTGGCTTCTTGTTTTGTTCCCCTTCTGGATTCTGACTTCTGGATTCTGACTTCCATTTTTATTATCTGGCGATGATATAGACCAGCGCAGAAATGGCGGCCGCACACGGTATGGTAAGAATCCAGGCCCACACAATCTGTCCCGCCACGCCCCAGCGAACGGCCGTAAAACGCCGCAGCGACCCAACGCCCATGATAGAGCCGGTGATGGTGTGGGTTGTGCTTACGGGGATGCCGAAAGCCGATGCGATAAAGAGGCTTATGGCAGCGCTGGTTTCAGCGGAGAAGCCGTCCACGGGCTTAAGCTTTGCAATCTTCTGGCCCATGGTTTTCACGATGCGCCAGCCGCCGAACATGGTGCCGAGGGCTATGGCTGCCTGGCAGGATATGACCACCCAAAATGGTATGTAAAAAGTGTTCCCCAAAAGCCCCGCGCTGAAAAGCAGCCCCGCGATGACACCCATGGTTTTTTGCGCATCATTGCCCCCGTGACCAAGGCTGTACAGCGCCGCCGACACAAGCTGGCCGCGCCTGAAGAGGGTATCAACCTGCCGGGGCGACTTGCGCCGGAATATCCAGCTCACCGCCGTGCCCAGCACGAGCCCGAGGACCAGACCCATGACGGGCGATATAAAAATGAAGGCTACGGTTTTGATAATGCCTGGCCAGATAAGCGAGCATGTGCCGGCCTTGACCACAGCCGCGCCGATCAGGCCTCCCATGAGCGCGTGCGACGAGCTCGTGGGAAGTCCCACGTACCAGGTCAGCACATCCCACAGGCAGGCCCCTATCAGGGTGGCAAAGATTATGTCGGCATCGATGACCGAGAGCTCCACAATGCCTGTGCCGATAGTGCCGGCAACGTGAAGCCCGAAAAAAAGAAAAGCGATGAAGTTGAAAAAAGCGGCCCAGATAACCGCCTGCCGCGGGGTGAGCACGCGCGTAGAAACAACGGTGGCTATAGAGTTTGCCGAATCATGAAAGCCGTTGAGAAAGTCAAACAGCAGCGCCAGAAAGATCAGAAAAATGAGCCAGAGTGTCATGGCCGCTATGCCTGTTTAACCATAATTGATTCAATGACATTGGCCACATCCTCGCACTGATCCAGGGCTCTTTCCGCATCCTGAAAAATATCTTTCCATTTGATTATGTACAGAGTGTCATAGTTGTTATCGAAAAGTTTGCCGATGGTTTCGTCCCGGAGAAGATCCCCCAGATTTTCAAGCCGATTTATTTCAATGCAGGAATCTGAAATAATTTTTGCGTTTTTAAGGTTGCGCACCCCCCGAACGGCATTGGCAAGGGCCGTCACCGACTGCTCGATAAGCTCGGAGAATCGGATGAGGTCTTTATTGACGCTGTTATGCAGATTGTAAAGAAGCAGGCGCTTGGTTATGGCGTGAATAATATCAACAACGCTGTCGAACCGGTGCGCAAGAGCATAGATATCTTCCCTGTCAAAAGGGGTGATGAAGGTCCGGTTCAGCTTATCGATGATTTCATGGGTGATGTCATCACATTGATGCTCGATTTCGCGCATTTTCTCATTTGCCGCTTCATCAAACGTGCCCTCCGCAGCAAACTGCTTGAATAATCGCGCGGCATCCACTGAAGCATCGGCCATTTTGTCAAAAAGGTCAAAAAACTGGTACTCCTTGGGAAGCAGGCTGAATCCCATGTCTTTCTCCTTCAGCGTGTGGTTGTTCGAGCGAGGGTTACGAGCACGCTGGTATACCAGCGTGCTCGTCAGGCAAGA
>CAYNVA010000260.1:0-4518 GCA_964400575.1 uncultured Thermodesulfobacteriota bacterium
TCTCGGGGCTGCTCTGCATCGAGGCGGTCTCTTCAATTTATGAGACCGAACCGGTTGAGTATGAAGACCAGGACTGGTTTTTAAACATGGCTGTCAAGGGCTCTACGCGGCTTTTCCCGCAGGCGCTTCTTGAGCATCTGCAGCATATCGAATCCGTTCTGGGCCGGCAGCGGGATATTGACAAGGGCCCTCGCACGATTGATCTTGATATTCTCTTATATGGCGATGCTGTCATTTCAACCGGGCAATTAACCGTGCCGCATCCGCACCTGTCAGAGCGGGCCTTTGTGCTTGCTCCGCTTGCGGAAATCGCTCCGGGGCTCGTGCACCCGCTACTGCGCACAAACATGGCTGCTTTGCTGGCAGCAGTGGTTTGCAATAAGCAGGTTGTCAAAAAAAGTCCGTAATGATTGCCCGCAGGAGAACAAGCCATAAAGCGATGAAAGGATGGGCTCCTTTTTATTGTTCATTAATAGAATTTCTGCAGCAGCCGACCCCGCATCGCAGTCTGTAAGCACGGGCGTCAGGAAAGGGCTTTGACAAGGTCTCCGGGGGCATAAAAACTTTTCGTCAAGCAAGGGCAGGAATCGGGGTTGCGGCACGTGCACAATCCCGGTAATCTCAAAAGGCAGGGATTTGCAACCCCCTGAATCTCCATTAAAGTTTCTTTGCCAAAGGTCGATATTTAATAAATAAAAGTGTTTTAATATACTTGTAGACCGCTATGCCAGATTTGACCATATCACAAAACGATTTAAATGAGCTCGCCTTTGGCCCCCGCCGCCAACAGGGCCAACTGGTTGTAACCTCGGGGCCCGACAAGGGCAGCGCCATCGTTGTAGAAGGGCCGGTCATTTCCATAGGCACCCTGACCGACAATAGCCTCACGCTGTCTGATAAAACCGTATCGCGCCGTCATGCCGAGCTGATAGAAAATAAGGGGCACTACATCATCCGTGATCTTGGCAGCACCAACGGCACCGTTGTCAATGGAGCCAAGGTCAAAGAAGCGCTGCTTGAAATCGGGGCGGTCATAAAGCTCGGCTATACTGTGCTGAGCTATGTGCCCTGCGAGCAGACGCGCTCAGCCCCGCCGGTCGACGCTGCAACATTTGGGAGAGTTTGCTGCCGCTCGGCTCAAATGCGGGCTTTGTTCAGAATGCTTGAGCGCATCGCTTCAACCGAGGCAACCATCATCCTTGAAGGCGAGACCGGAACGGGCAAAGAGGTGCTGGCCCGGGCTATTCATGAAAAAAGCGCGTGCGCGGCGCATCCTTTTGTGGTGTTTGACTGCAGGGCCATTGCCGACATTATGCTTGAAAGCGAGCTGATCGGGCATGAAAAAGGAGCATTTTCAGGCGCAGCCCGGGCCCGCGCCGGCGTGTTTGAGCAGGCGCAGGGCGGCACGCTTTTTCTTGATGAAATTTGCGACCTTGACCTTGAGATACAGCCCAAGCTGCTGCGGGTGCTTGAAAACCGTGAGGTCAGGCGCATGGGCGGCACGGAAAGCATCGCAGTTGACGCGCGCATCATAGCATCATCGAGCTGTGATCTTGACGAGCAGGTTGCAGCAGGCCGTTTTCGCAAGGACCTCTTCTACCGCCTTGCCGTGCACCGCATTGTTATTCCGCCGCTTCGCCAGCGCAGGGACGACATCCCTCTGCTTGCTGCAGAACTGCTGAAAAAGCTTGCTGCAGACTATAAAATGAGCGCCCCCCCCCGCATCGCTGCCGAGACCCTCGAGATTCTTACGGCACACGATTGGCCTGGCAATGTGCGGGAGCTGCGCAATATTCTGAGCCGCGCGCTGAGCCTCGGGTGCCAGAGCGTGCTGCGGCCCGAAGATCTGCTGGTGCAGGGCGATGAAACCGGCAGTGGTTCGGGCGGGATGCGTGCCGACAGCTCTCTTGAGCAGATTGAGAAAATCGCCATTGCGCAGGCCCTGCTCCGCCGGGACGGCGATATTCTGCAGAGCGCGCAATCCCTGGGCATACCGCGCAAGGCGCTCCTGGAGAAGATAAAGAAATACGGTCTTTCCTGAACCGCCCTGTCCAGCCCCTCCTCGGTCAAACCGATTTATTCTTTTATGTGCTACATTAACAGAATATATCCAATACTGGCGTCCACCCAAAAAGGAGATCACCCTATGCGCCGACCAGTTAAATATCTCGTATACATAACGGCTGCAGCACTTGTTCTGGCAGTGTTTTTCGCCTTCGGGCTGCCGGCCATTCTCAGGGCCGTGCTGGCATCGCAGCTTACAAAAAACCTGCACCGCCCGGCCAGCGTCGAGTCTGTTTCGTTCAACCCGTTCAAGCTGTGTCTGACCGTGCAGGGACTTGCAATCCGGGAGCCGGATAACAGCACGGTTTTTGTTTCCTTTGACCAGCTGCTCGTGAATGCCGAAATCGTTTCCGTGTTCGAGGGCGGCATAGACTTGAGCGAAGTCACGCTGGTAAAGCCCTCTGTGCGTCTTGTCCGCACGGATGCCAACACCTACAATTTTTCAGACCTCCTCACGGGTGAGGAAAAGAAACCCGACGCCCAGCCATCAAAGCTCCTGCTGTTTTCCGTTGCCAATATACGGATAACGGGCGGCTCGGTCGAGTTTGACGACCGCCCCAAAAAGGCCAGCCACAGGGTAACGTCTCTTGATCTTGCCCTGCCGCTGATCTCCAATTTTAAGCACCAGGTTGATGTGTTTGTGCAGCCTTCGTTTTCCGCCATGGTCAATGGCAAGCCCCTTAAGCTGACCGGTCAGACTAAGCCTTTTGCCGACTCCCTGGAAACAACCCTTGAAATAAATATCACCGACGCGAGCCTTGCAAAGGTTCTCCCGTATGTGCCCGCTACACTGAACTTCAAGATGCCGTCGGGCCGCCTGAGCACGCGCCTGGTTATAAACTATGTCCAGAGCGCTAAGAAGACCGCTGCAGTGCAGGTGCAGGGAAAGCTGGGGCTGGCAGAGCTGGAAATCGTCAGCCTTGACAGTAAACCCATACTGCGGCTTCCCTCGCTTGCTGTTTCCGGTATCGATTGCAGGGTAAACAGCCGCGATGTTGTTATTGAGGAGATTGCCATAGATGGGCTCAATGTCGCCCTTGCCCGTGAAAAGGACGGCAGCATTTCGCTGCAAAAGCTCGTGGGCACAGATAACCAAACAGGTGGAAAACCCGCCCCGGCCCCGCAGGAGCCTGCGGCCGGGCCTGCATGGACGGTGCTGGTCAAAAAGTTTAAATTTGCAGGAGGGGCTGTTGCATTTGATGACCTGCTGCCGGCACAGCCGGCGCAGTTTCGCATCGACCCCATCGATTTCACGCTTTCCAATATCTCAACAGTTCCGGATTCACGTGCCGAGATCGATTTTGGCTGCCGCATAAACGGCGAAAGCACCCTGGGCCTGAAGGGAGCATTCGCAATCCAGCCGCAGGCGGCAACCCTGAATATTGATCTTGCAAACCTTGATATCAGGTTTGCCCAGAGCTATGTGCCCGATACGCTGCTGCTTGACCTTACCGGCGGGACCCTTGGGCTCAAGGGCAGTGTTGATTTCAAGCAGGTTAAAGACGCTGCCCCGGCCATTATGTGGCAGGGCGACATTCGCCTTGCAAACTTCGCTGCAGCGCGCAGGGGAGACAAAGAGGAGCTGCTGAAATTTTCATCCCTTGACCTTCAGTCAATGCGCACCGGCACGAGCCCATTGTTTCTTGATATAAAAACTATCACACTTGCAGGACTTTTTATGCGGCCTGTCGTTGAAGCCGACGGCACGGTGAATCTGACCTCTCTGAGCGCCCCACCGGCGGCTCCGACACCGGTGCCTGCTCCGGCGGCCGGAAAAAAGGAGCCACTGCCCAATGTGAATATCGGCAGCATTGTGCTTGAAAAAGGCCGCATGCAGTTTACGGATAAAAGCATCAAGCCCCGCTACAGCTCCGAGTTTTCCGATATCAAAGGCCGCATCACCGGCCTCTCGACAAAGCCCGAATCTCAGGCCGATATTCGCCTGAACGCCAAGCTCAACCGGTATGCCCCGTTCTCCGTCACCGGAACAATAAGCCCGCTGCGGGAAAAGCTTACAGCAGATGTAAAGGTCAATTTTGACAATATCGACCTGAACGCCTTTTCCCCCTATTCCGGCAAATTTATCGGCCGCATGGTGGAAAAGGGCAGGCTCTCCCTTGAGCTGAGTTATACGATAAAGGACAACCAGCTCACGTCGCAGAACAAGGTGTTTCTCGACCAGTTTACGCTCGGCAAAAGCGTTGACAGCAAGGACGCCACAAGCCTGCCCGTGGGGCTTGCCATATCCCTTTTGAAAGACCGCAAGGGCGAGATACATCTTGACCTGCCTGTGTCGGGCAGCCTTGAAGACCCCAGCTTCAAGGTGGGCAAGGTTATTCTACAGGTGCTGGTGAACCTGCTTGAAAAAGCCGCCACTTCGCCCTTTGCCCTTGTCGGTGCGCTGATCCCGGGCGGCGCGGATATAAGCAACATAGCCTTTACCTGCGGCACTGC
>CAYNVA010000261.1:0-1695 GCA_964400575.1 uncultured Thermodesulfobacteriota bacterium
CCCTACGACAAGAACGCTGACCACAATGCCGGCTTTTCAGAGCGCGCGGTTGTGGCAATACGCGTAGAGCCGCTGCCCGAGGGCACAGCGGACTTCAACTGGTATGAAGGCGGATGGGGGTATGTTGATGACAAACAGGTCATAATCTATGGAAACCTCGCCCATGGCACCATCTCCGGCACGGTGAAGGATGCGGAAACCGGGAACCCGATTGAAAAGGCGACAGCAACCACTGACAAAGGCGGCTACTCTGCGCGCACCGACACTGCCGGAGCGTTTACTATATCCGGCGTTGCAGTCGGCTCCTACAGTTTGACGGTATCAGCCAGCGGCTATCAGACAAAAACAGCCTCTGTGACCGTGGCTAAAGATGAGACTGAGATTGCTGACTTCAGCCTCAGCGCGGGCGGCGGAACAACGTGCCCGGCGGAATCAGTTGCTGCTGCGGACAGCGGGCTGCTCACGCTTCTGCGCTCATACCGCGACCGGGTTCTCGCGCAGAGCAGCATGGGTAAACAGTACACTGCGCTTTATTATATGCATGCCGCAGAGATGACCAGGCTGGCGGTTTTCAACGAGAACATACGTTCAAAGATGGCTGCTGCACTCTGTGCTGTGGCACCGTCGATGAGGTCCAGCCTGCAGGGAAGCGGCCTGACAATGAACCCGGCACAGCGACAGAAAATAATTGATTGTATTCAGGCAATTAAAAAGGCGGCCAGCCCGAAGCTGAAGGAAGCCCTTGCCCTGCTTGAGAAAAATATGGGCGACGGAACTCTTGCGGCAGGGCTCGGTATTGTTTTTAAATAACCGGCGGTAATGCACGGAGGCAGCTATGGAACCTTTTTTCAGGATCAATAAAAAAGCGCTGATTGTTTTCGCCCTCATGCTGCTCGTGATTAACAGCAGCGCAGGGGCGGCTGATGAAGACGGCTCGGTTGTGGGAAAGAAATTCAAAGCATTTATTTATTCCCCTGAAGCTGACAAAGTATCAATCAGCATAACTTTTGCAGAGAACCGGACCCTGCTTATTGATGTGTATGACGGGTTCGGGGTATATGTTCCTGCAGGCCCGGCATTTGCCGGCATCTTCTCTGCGCCGCGCTATCAAAAAGAGGATAATCTGTTTCTTATTTTGAGCGGTGTCCTGGTGACAGATTTTCTGAGCGGCGTTGGCGTGAGCCTGGTAAATTTTGAATTTGCAGGAACATTCGTGGTATTCGGCTATACGGACACATGATGAAAAAGGTGCTGTGAAAAGGAGGGGCACGCGCATGAAAAAAAAGACCAGCAGCTGACGGGGCTCTTATGGCAGGATGCCGGTAACCCGGATTGACAGGCAAACAGGCGGTCAACTATACTAAAACCTTCAAGAGGAGATACCAGACATGAAACACCCCAGGCACGGATTGAATCTCTGCGTTTTTTTGGCAATTCTTTGCAGCATTTTTTTCTGTTGCGCATTACCCCCGGGATATGCAGCTGACCAAAAAACCATCATCCTGGCCACAACCACCAGCACCCAGGATTCAGGGCTTCTGGATGTGCTGCTGCCTATGTTTGAGAAGAAGACCGGCTACGCGGTCAAAACCATTGCAGTTGGCTCAGGCCAGGCCATGGCCATGGGCGAGCGCGGCGAAGCAGATGTGCTGCTGGTACATTCGCCTGACGCGGAGAAAAAATTCATGGAAAAGG
>CAYNVA010000262.1:0-20986 GCA_964400575.1 uncultured Thermodesulfobacteriota bacterium
CTTGCAGCAGCCGCCAGCAGAAGGATCAGAAGATAGAACCTGATCGGCGGTTTCAGCAGCCAGCCGGCTGTGTTTAAGAAAACAAGAAAAAAGAAAGTGAAGGGCCCTGACCTGTCGATGACAACGGGAATCATGCTGCCGCGGTTCAGGGGCGGCATGGCCTTCAGGTCTTTAATTTCGGTCGCGCATATATCGGGACTGTATGCCTTCAGCAGCATTTCAAGGCTGCGCATGGCAGCTCCAACATAATCGCCGCCGGAGGTGCATGTTTTTTCGGCCTCTGCAAGCGACCGGGCCGCAAGCTCATATCTTTTCTGAACGGGGATATGCAGCGCCTTCAGATACGTGAACACCCGCCGGTGTGCCGTCTCATGCTGATCGGAGACGAATGGGGCAGGGGTTGTCTGCGATGATGCTCCTGAGGGTTCTTGTCTGTACATGATGAGATACAAAATCCATGCATTGAGGAATTGACGAATTCTGGAATTGACAAAATTATCGCAATTCCTGAATTTTGCAATTCCAAATTTTCAGAGCTGTGCTCCGCATATCCAAGTTTCGGTAAGTATGCTGGAGCCGTGCCTCAGAAAAGCCCGTATCTCAACAATGGGCTTTTTTTCGGGCATAAATTTTTCCGCAAGCGAAGGAGTTTCTTCCGGCTTGACGCGAAACACCAGGCGCCAGCCGCCGGTAACCTGATTTTTATAGGTTTGGTGTTCTATAAGGCGTCCGCCTGAACCGATATCAATAATGCCTTCCACGCCGTCTTTAGGCTCGAGTCCGGCAAGCTCGTCCCCCTCAAAATCGACGATGAATTTTTTTATTCCCGGCTGCCGGTCAACCTCGGTTCTTGTTGCGACAACGCGGCCCGCAGGCGGTTTTTTGTCATCAGGATACTGCCAGCTCAGGCTGTAGGCAAACGAAAGGGGCTGTTCCACGGGTGCTGCAGCCGGGTGCCAGTACGCAACGATATTGTCATGAATTTCATCTTCAGTTGGAATCTGCACCAGCTCCACCCAGCCTTTGCCCCAGGCGCCTTTGGGCTCGCACCAGAGACTGGGGCGTTTCTCATAGCGCGCCTCGAGGTCCTGGTAATGATCAAAATTTAAATCCCGCTGCATCAGGCCGAATCCTTTGATATTGTCGGCCTGAAAAACATTGACCCAGAGGCTTTTGCTGTTTGCGATAGGGCGCCACAGCCATTCACCGTTTTCCATATGTATCATAAGGCCGTCGGAATCATGAACCTCTGGCCTGAACCAGTCTTTGGGGCGCACATTGGTGTTTTCACCGTAGAAGAACATGCTGGTCATGGGAGCAATGCCCAGCTTGTCGACCGCCTTGCGCAGAAAGACCGTTGCTTCAACATCCATCAGGGTTTCTTTGCCGGGGTTTATCACAAAGGCATATGCGCCGGTCATGCGCGGGCTGTCAAGCAGGCCATAGACGGTTATTTGTGTATCTTTTGGCCCGGGGCGCTGTATCCAGAATTCGCAGAACCAGGGGAATTCTTCGCCTATGGGCTGCGCCGTGTCAACGGCAAGGCCCCGTGCCGACAGGCCGTAGTGCATATCTTTTGCCACTGCCCTGAAATAGCTTGCACCCAAAAACACCGCGGCCTCATCCTTATAGACCGGGTTGTTTAAATTACAGTGGATCCGGAAGCCCGCAAACCCCAAATCCCTGGGCACCCGGTCCTTAAGATCGGCGGCGCTTTTTTCGTAGTTGAAATAGTCCGGAGAAAATTTGATGGGTATCGGCCCCTGGGGCGTCACATCGTTGATTTTTACCGTGCGGTCGAAATAAAAACCGGCATGGAAAAACTGCAGCTCAAAGGGCAGATTCTCATTGCGCCAGACGGATTTTTCGGGAATGAACCGTATGTCCCGGTGCTGGTCGTAGGTGATGTCAAGAAGCCATTGGGGCATTTTGCCTTTCGGGTCCTGGTAGGGCCCTAAAGAAAGCATACGGGCCATGTTAACTACATTTTTGATTCCGAAAACCTGCTTCGGCGGTGGCGGTGCCGGTTTGGCCTGTTTCGGTTTGTCTTTGGCCGCATCGGCCGTTGCTGCCAGTAAAATCATGCAGCAGGCTATAAGGCTGTATGAAAAAAGTTTGAGAGCATTGGCGCGTATCATAATTATTTTCTCTATCTAAAAAACATTTCAAGAGCTATTCCCGGCACGGTTACGGCCGTGGGTTGCTCGAGAGCGTGGTGCGCAGATTGTTTGCAGCCTGCAGAAGATTCCGCCGCTTTGCAGTGCCCTGTCGGAGCAAAGTCTGATGCCAACACGCTCTGGACTATTCCGTCAATTGACGGGCAGCCTTTAGCCTGCAGGCCTGGTAGGTCATGACTTTTTATTTTGACATCCCTCACCCCAACCCTCTCCCACAAGGGGCGAAGGAGCCTGCTTCCCCCCTCCCTTGATGGGAGGGCATTAAGGGGTGGGTGCATGCAACTGATAATTTTAAATGTCATGCCCTACTAATTCTTTATCATAATATGTGTGTGCGGCGAGTCAACAGGATTTTTAAGGGGTGCATCATTTTAATCCGCACTTTAATCTCTTGTCGTTCGGCTGCAAACTTGTTAATATCGCATAAAAACCAGCATGGCTGTAGCGCCTGCCGCATGTGCGGACGGCCGGGCAGGCGGCATCAACACTGAATGTATATTTTTTGTTTCGGGCGATCAGCATGGACGGAAAACGGTTTCCTCTTCACTGGCAGACGCTGGAGCATTTTCTGCGCAGCCTGAAGCTTTTCGCAACTGCTGAGGATGTCGGGCGCAAGGCAATCTGGCTGTTTGCAGCGCTGATGGCCCTGCTGCTGGGCATCAACGGTCTGAATGTCCTGAACAGCTATGTGGGCCGCGATTTCATGACAGCCATCGAGGACCGCAACCGCGCCGAGTTTATCCGGCAGGCCCTGCTCTATATTGCCGTTTTCGCAGCCTTAACGCTCACCTCGGTGCTGTGCCGGTTCTCCGAGGAGCGTCTCGGGCTGCTGTGGCGTGAGTGGACAACCAAACGCAGCATACTGCGCTACGGCAATCACCGCGTTTACTACCGGCTCAGAACGGACCCCGAGGTCGGCAATCCCGATCAGCGTATCGCCGAAGACATCCGCGCCTATACCGCCACCACGCTTTCCTTTATGCTCATGCTGGTCAACAGCAGTATTACCGTTATCGTTTTTTCAGGGGTTATGTGGTCAATCAGCCCAAAGCTGTTCATAGTGTCCGTGGTCTATGCCGCCGCCGGCTCACTGGTTATGTTTCTGCTGGGGCGCCCGCTGGTGCGGCTGAACTATGATCAGCTTGATAAAGAGGCCAATCTGCGCTCCTCGCTCACCTTTCTGCGCGCTAATGCCGAGTCCGTGGCCCTTACGCGCCGCGAAGGGGGGCTGATGCAGCTGGCCCTGCACAACCTGGACGCGGTCGTGAAAAACCTGCGCTCCCTTATCGCCATCAACCGTACCGTCAATTACTGCTCCACGGGCTACAACTGGCTTATTCAGATTATTCCCGCCCTGCTCGTGGCCCCCCTGTTCATGGAAGGCAAGGTCCAGTTCGGCGTCATTACCCAGTCGGCCATTGCCTTTACGCAGCTGCTGGGCGCGTTTTCTCTTATCATCACGCAGTTTCAGTCCATTTCTTCCTATACGGCGGTTATATCCCGGCTGAGCACCATGGTTGATGCAAGCGAGCGCGAGATGCAGGCTGAGCAGAGCGCCGCCGCAGGCCCGAAGGACGAAAACTGCGTCGCCTACCAGGGGCTGACGCTCCTGTCGCCACGCAGCGGCCGCGTGCTTGTAAATGAGCTGAAATTCACAATCCCCCGCGGCAAAAATATTCTTGTGTGCGGCCAGGACGAAAGCGCTCGCTCCGCACTGTTTAACGCAACCGCCAGCCTCTTTAAGATAAGCGGGGGCGCGATTATACGCCCCCCCCTGGAGCATATTTTATTTGTAGGTGAAGCGCCGTATCTGCCGCCCGGCACGGTTCGCGAGCTGCTGATGCGGCCCCTGCCCGAAGAGGGCATTGCAGACGCAGCAATGCTCGAGCAGCTTAATTTTTCCGAAGAGCGAATGACCGGCGTACTGCGCGAGCTGAAGATCGACTCGATACTTAAAGGGTACGGGGGGCTTGATACCCGGCAGCACTGGGAAAATGTTCTTCCCCTTGCCGAGCAGAAACTGCTGATCGTGGCGCGCCTGCTGCTGGTGGGGCCGAGCTTCGTATTTCTGGACAGGCCGAGTGCCACACTGGATCCGGAGCACCTTGCATACGTTTTGGGACTGCTCCGGCAACATAAGATAACTTTTGTCACCTTTGAAGAGCGCGGGGCCCATCTTGAGTATTACGACAGGATGCTGGAGCTTGAGCGGGGCGGGGTCTGGACCTGCAAGGCAATCGCAGACGGCCATATCTGCGTATAAAGCCAGAAGAGCCCCGGCTGACAGGACAACGCTGAACTACAAGGAGCGCTGTGCAGGGCAATGTGCTTGATGCTTTTGACGACCTCTCCGGCTGGACGGTATTTGCCTCGGGAGAAGCGGCTTTGGCCATCTCACCGGATGCAGGCCCCGGGGGCACAGCCATGCGCCTTGATTTCGACTTCCACGGGGGTGGTGGTTTCGTGGGCGTCCGCAGATTGCTTCCGCTTAAACTTCCTGAAACCTATCTTTTTCATTTCAACATCCGCGGCAAAGCCCCGAGCAATATATTTGAATTCAAGCTTGCCGATGCCTCCAATCAGAATGTCTGGCGCTACCGGGTGGAGGCCTTTGATGTGCCGCAAGCCTGGCAGCCCGTGTCTATTCGCAACAGCCAGATCGAGTTTGCATGGGGGCCGCTGGGCGGAGGGCCCGCGCGCAGCACGGCAGCCATCGAACTGGTTATTGCCGCAGGCCCGGGCGGCACAGGCACGGTCTGGATAGACCAGCTGTGGTTAGAGGATCTCACCTACAGGTCAATACCTGTGGCGCAGGCATCAAGTGAGCTGCCGGACCATGAGCCGCAGAACGCGCTGGACATGTCGACAACAGGCAGCTGGCGCAGCGCAGCACATGACGCGCCGCAATGGCTTCTCATCGACTTTCAGCAGGAGCGGGAATACGGCGGTCTGGTCATTGACTGGGAGCAGGGATTTCAGGCACGGCAGTTCGATGTGCAGGTTTCCGCTGACGGCGCTGTTTGGAGCACTGCCTATGCCACGAGCCAGGGGGAGGCCGCGCGCAGCTATATATATCTTCCGCAGACCATGTCGCGCTATATAAAACTTAATTTTAACCGAAGCATTGAAGGGCAGGGTTTTGGCATTCAGGGCATTGAGGTCAAATCCTTTGATTTCTCCCGCTCCATCAACCATTTCTTTCAAAACATCGCCCGGGAAGAGCCCGCAGGTCTGTATCCGAAATACCTTCTGGGACGTCAGACCTACTGGACGCCGGTGGGCACGGGCGACGGCGATGGCCAGGCCCTGTTTAATGAAGAGGGCATGGTGGAAGTTGACAAGGGGGGGTTCTCCATCGAGCCTTTTCTGTATGCATGCGACCGCCTCATCACCTGGGCCGATGTGGTGCTCAACCAGGGCTTGCTGAAGGGGTATCTTCCCATTCCCTCTTCTGAGTGGCGCACTGACGGCCTTGTCATGAAGATTATATCATTCGCCTCCGGCCAGACAGGCAGACCCGTTCTGTACATGTGCTATCGTATCGAAAACACAGATCGGCAGAGCCAGTCGATTCGTTTTTTTGCCGCTATCCGGCCTTTCCAGGTTAATCCGACATGGCAGAACTGGAGAGCTTTGGGCGGGGTCACCCCGGTGCGTGAGCTTTCCTTCTACAATGGAGAGGTCCGGGTTAACGGCAACAAGGCAGTTGTTCCCTTGACCGCTGCATCAGGATTTGGCGCTGCGGCATGTGCGCAAGGCGCAGTGACACGGTACTTGCAAGCAGGCGAGCTTCCGCGCCACCAGTATGTGCAGGACGAGTTCGGTTACGCCTCCGGAGCTTTGCGCTTTGATCTTGACCTTGCACCGGGCAGCTCACAGGATATTTACCTTGCCGTCCCGTTTGGCCCTGTTGATGCCGACGGCGCGGTTACGCCTTTGCTGAAAAGCGTTACCGGCCCGGAAGAGTTTGTCCATGCAGTGCAAAGCTGGGAGGCAAGGCTCGGAGCGGTTGAAATCCATCTGCCGCCAAAAATACAGCGCCTTGCCCATACCTTCAAAACTGCTGCGGCCCATATTCTTATTAACCGCAGTGGCCCGGCCCTGCACCCCGGGCCGCGCCGCTACTGCCGCTCCTGGATTCGCGATGGTGTGGTCATGGGAGCGGCTCTTCTGCGGGTAGGCTGCACTGATGCTTTGCGGGATTTCATGAGATGGTATGCCGGTTTTCAGGCCGATGACGGCACCATCCCCGATTGCGCGGACGCGGAAGGCACCGAGTGGCTGCCGGAATTTGACGCCTATGGCCAGTTCATCTACGGCGTCATGGAATACTACCGGTTCTCCGGCGACAGGGCTTTTGTCCAGGAGATGCGGCCGGCCATTGCAAAGACACTTGCCTATATGGAAGGCCTGCGCGCCAGGCGCCTGACGGCTGAATATCAGAGGCCGGAGAAGCTGGCCTGCTACGGCCTGCTGCCCGAGTCTATGAGCCATGAGGGCTATATGGCCCATCCCGTGCATGCCTACTGGGATGATTTCTGGGCCCTGCAGGGGTTCAGGGATGCCGCAGCCATGGCAGCGGTTTTGGGCGATCATGCTGAGGCGGCTCGTTGTGCCGATGAGCTCAGTTCTTTCAGCCGCGATGTGCGCGCTTCGATTGCGGCAGCCATAGAGCGGCACAAAATCGATTTCGTGCCCGGCTCTGTTGAGCTCGGCGACTCCGACCCCGCAGCCATCGCCGTGGCTGTCGGGTTGCTTGATCTACAGGATATTTTGCCGCAGGCCGAAACGAAAAACACCTTTGACAGATATCTTGATGGATTTCGCAAACGCGCCGGCGGCACGATTGACTGGAGCAATTATACGGCCTACGAGATACGCATCATCGGCGCGCTGGTGCGCCTGGGCAGACGCAAAGACGCCGTTGAACTCACCCGGTTCATGCTCAAAGACCAGCGCATACCCCCGTGGCATCAGTGGCCCGAGATTACCTGGCGCGATCCAGCTGGCCCCAGCTTTATCGGCGACCTGCCCCATACCTGGATCAGCGCCGAGTATATCCTGTCAATCTCCAGCATGTTCGCCTATGAGCGCGCCTCTGATCAGACGCTGGTTGTCGCTGCGGGAGTGGCCTATGATTGGCTGGCCGGCGGCTCTGCCGTGGGAGTTGAGAATCTGCCAACCTGTTATGGCAAACTTTCCTGCTCTCTGCGCCTTGAGGGCAGCGATACCATGCGCTTGAACATCAACGGCGAGCTTGCCGTTCCGCCGGGCGGCATTGTTGTGAAGCCGCCGCTGCCGCGCCCCATCCGTCAGGTCGACTTGAACGGCAAAGCGCTTGATTTTTTTACGGCTGACAGCTTCACCATCAGGCACAGTCCGGCAGAGGTGGTGGTGAGGTTCTAGGGGGTACAGGGGAATCCCGGGAGTCAGAAGCCGGAAGTCAGGAGTCAGAAGTCAGAAGTCAGAAGTTAGGGTTTAAGGTTGTTGATCGTTTATCGTTCATAGTTTTTCGTTAACAACCAACGATCAACGACTAACGAACAGGGGTCGGAAGCCGGAAGGGGAGAAACAGCGGAAACATTTCAGGATCTGATTGTCTGGAAGAAACAAGTAAACTCCTTGCAGCTTCTGTGTCTTCTATTCTGAATTCCAGCTTCTTTTCTAAATGACCTTAAACATAAACAAAGTCTATTATAAATAACCCGCAGATATTGTTGTAGAACCGTATTTTATAATAGCGGCAATATGGTCTTAAACAGCAGCACCGACAGTACAATTAAAGCCGCAAACAGTATTCTGAACATTGTCCGTATGGTTCTATAACTTCGGTTTCTTTCCTCGCCGTTTTCCTCTATGACGGAATCAGCAATAATCCGTGCAAGCTGCCCCGACAGACAAAACCCGCCAAGGAGAATAATCTCAATCAGATAGCGCTCAACAATATCCTGTATCATATAGCACTTGAGTCCAGCGCGCATTCCTCAACCAAGCTGCACCGTGAGCCGGTTGGTGGTTTGGGTCAGGTGCTCAAGCACCACAGCCATGGGAATACGGGCAGCGCCGGTGCGGTATGGGTTTTTGACCCGGGTGAAAGGCAGGTTCACACCGTTGAGGCTCACCCTCGTAGTGCCGCAGCCGTTTTTCTCAACGCGATAGGTCACCTCAAACTGTTTGTCTGCAAGCACGATCTCTGTGCGTAAACCGTCAAGCGCTTCAGGCATCACGGGGTCAACCACCAGCTGCATGCTCTCCCATCGCAGCCCCAGAAAGCACTGGATGATAAGCCGCACGCAAATGCCGGCGCCGCTTGAATAGACACGCCAGCCGCCGTCAAGGGGCACGTCGCCGCTTTTTACCTTTTCGTAATTTTCAAATGCCTCGTAGCGATCTGCAAAGACCGGGTCTGAGCTCGAGTAATAGCAGTTTGCCTGACGCATGGTGGCAGGGGGAACCACTGTGCTGATGGCGATGGGGTTTGCCTGGCAGAGGGCTTTGAAAAACCCCTCGGCATCGCCGTATGCTGCCAGGGCTTCGGCATAGCGCAGGTGGGCATGGGTGTACATGAGGCCGTTTTCGCGGCCGAAAAATGTTGTGCTCTCGGCGCGCTGGAAATAGGTCTGAGGCCCGCCGTGATACTTCATTGGCCGGTTAAACAGGCGCGCGCCGTCGGGGCCGAGCAGGTGCTTTCTGATGATCTCAAGATGCAGGCCCGCCTGCTCCGGCATGAGCATGCCGTTTATGACGGCGTGTATCATCGGCAGCAGGCTGTAGGAAAGGCCTGTTTTTTTATCGCGCGGATGCAGCAGATAATCGATGTGTTTGCCTTTATCAAAATACGCAAACCCGGTGATGATCTCGTCAACGATCAGGATGCGCTGGAAGTTTTCCATGATTGTTCGGGCCTGTGCATCAAAGCCTTCTGCGCTGTCGGCGCGCCCCAGGCGGCGCAGCGCTGCGGCAAGGGTCATGAAGGTCTGGTAGTTAAGCGTGACGGTCCAGGCGCTGCACAGGTGCTTGCGCATGCCGGGCTGCACGGGCTGGAGCGAATCGTTCCAGTCGCCGTTGCCGTAGGCCGCAAGGCTCGTGCCCGGGATAACCCGTCTGTGCATAACTGCGAGAGCCCGCTCCACATGCTGCCACAGGGAGGCCTGCTCGGCCTTCTGGTCACCCTCGGGGTGAAAGAAGGGAATTTTTTCATCGAGCAGCCAGGCATCTTCAGTTGCCAGAAGATACTGGGCCAGCGCCAGCACGGGCCAGTACACGATATCGCCGTGGGAGTCGCCGGGCCTGATGCCCCGCTCCCGGTCAAAGAACATGAACCACTGGGGCCAGTCGCCGTCGGGGTTCTGCTGGCTGAACAGGCGGATCAGGATATCGCGCACCGGCTCGAAACGGCCAAGGGCGAGCAGCATTTCAACCGGCCCCTGCGACACGTCGCGCGTTCCCCAGCCGCCGCCGGAGTATTGCTCGAGACCCCGCGGGGAAAGATAATGTATCAGGGCATTATTGATATACCACGGAAAAATTTCCGCAATGCGTACTGCCGGCTCTGCAAGCGGGCTCTCAGCAGGGGACGAGATACGGAGCCCGGCGGTGATATCGCTCCAGAATTTTTTCAGGCCCTGCTGTGCCCCGGCCGATTCGGGAATCAGGCAGCCGGTCATGCTCAACCCGATTGACGCCGACGGCGCAGTGACCATGCAGAGAAACGGCTGATTGCGCGAGGCACCGTCGGCAAACAGCAGCTCGTCGCCGCCCAGCTTTTCAATTTTTGTTCCAGGGGCTGCTTGGAGGCGGAACCCGCCGTCGGGGAAGCGCCAGCCAACATCGCAGTCCGGCACGGAGTGAATGAATATGGATTCTTTCTCTTTCGTATACGAGACAGGCCGTGCAGTGCTGCCGTCGTCGCCGTTCATGGCGACATGAAACGATGCCAGGAAACGCGCGGGCGCTCCGGAGAGCACATCAACAGACAGGCCAAGTGCATGCTGCTCCGCAGGGGCCGTGCTTCTCACGGCGATCATGCCGCCGGCATGCATATATATCCAGCGGCAGCTGTCTTGCGTTATATCGAAGGCCGAGGGCATATCGAGAAGCTGCCAGGCGCCTTCTTGCTCGACAAAGAGGCGCAGGCCATGGCTGCGGAAAAGACCCAGATAGCTGTGGGTGGTTGAGAGAAACCGGTTGATGCTCACATGGCCCTGCGTCACCATGGAATGGAAAACGCCGGACATCCAAACCGTTGAGGTAAGGGCTGTTTCGTCAGGCGTCAGTGCGTTTCCGGTTCGCAGCAGATGCCCGTGGGGCCGCAGCACGCGCAGCTCCTTTTCCTTCAGCACCACATGGCGGTTATGGCCGGTGAAAAACGACAGAAGCTTGCCGTGATCACGCTCCTCATGGCGGCGACCGTCGCTGAACAGGCTTGTGATGTCGGTTTCGGTTAGATCAAGGCAGGCAAGCCGTGGTGCCGAGCTGAAAAGCGATGCCGCAGCGGGCTCGCCTCCTGCGGCATCGGCAGTTTGCGGAGGCGCTGCTTCAGACAGCGCTACAGCCCTGTCGACATATGCAAGATCGTCTGCCGAGGTTGCCGACTGCTTGTCGGATTCAAACCAGCCGAAGAAGCCGCGCTGCGCTTTAGCGCCGGGCTCAAGACGCACAGGTGCATCCTGAAGCGCGGCCATGGAGTGCTCGTGCTGCCGCCGGGCACCGGGCAGGCCTTCGGTAAGCCCTACGGGCGGCAGGCCCGCGCGGCCGGCAAGGCCGTAAAACTGGAGGCCGTCGGTTGCAAAGCTTACCCCATGGCCAAGGCTGCCGATGACGGTCCAGGGGCACATGCCGCCCATGGACTGGTTCTGCCGCGAGGCAAGCGCCGTGCCGAGCTGCGGATGATTGAGGGGCGAATGGTCAATATAGTGGCTGACGTAATACTCATTGAGTCGTATCGCACCGTAATGGGCAAGGCCGAGGTCCTGCGTGTGGATGAGATCGCAGGTCACGGTTTCGGGGCTGATGTTTTCAAGCGCCACGTGCCAGAACCAGGCGGGTGCAGACTGCGCAAGCACCAGCCGCAGGTGGAAGCGCAGACCCTGCCACTCTCCATTTGCTATTAACCCCTGCTCATCGATATGGAATGCAGCCGGGCTAGCCGGCCCTAGAAGCGGTATGGCCTCCACCGTCTGCCCCTTCCGGCGCAGGTAGATGTTGGCGGGCCCGCCCTCGACTTCATTGCCGGGAAAAAGGTTCAGCATGATGTCGCCGCAGTCCATCCGTCTGATGGAGCCGTTGGCGTTCACTTCGACCTTCAGCCCGGAAGGGCTTTCAATACAAACAGGAAAATTTTTTTGCAAAGTCATTGCGTGGTTCCTCGGGGGTGGTTTCTTTCAGCCGAATGGTGAGCATTGCCCGCCATTCGATATTACACAACAACCATGTTCTGTTGTTGAGCCGAACGTTATTTTATTTTCCAGGATCCTGAACGGTCCAGTTGAAGGACGCGATCATGATATTCGATCAAGGTGGTGCGGTGTCCGACGCTGATGAAGCCGACGCGGGATTCCTTGAGAAGTTGATACAACCGCTGCTGATTCTCTTCATCAAGGGCGCTGGTGGCCTCGTCCAGAAAGGCAAACTTGGAATTTCTCAAGAAGAGTCGTGCGAAGGCCACGCGCTGTTGTTCCCCGATCGAAAGCACGTTGATCCAGTCCATCACGCGATCAAGATCGCTATCCACGCGGTCCAGCACATCGGCCAGATTGACCTTGCCCACAACCTCGAGAATGTGCTCGTCGCTAAAGCCCCGATCGGGATACGGGTAGAGCAACTGATCGCGCAGGTTGCCATCGATCATGTAGGGACGCTGGGGCAGGAACATGATGTCCTGCCTCGGCGGCCGTTCGAGCGCACCGGAGCCAATTGGCCACAGCCCGGCGATTGTGCGCAGAACGGAGCTCTTTCCGGCGCCGCTTGCGCCCATGATAAGCAGGCTCTGATTGCGGCGCAATTCAAAGGACAGATCATTGACCAGTGTTTTCGACCCGTCGGGCGTGCGCACGGTCAGCTTGTCCAGATTCACCCTGCGGCTTTCATCGTCCACGTCCTGATCCCCCTCCAGTGTTGCGCGCTCTTCCTCTGCATCGAATTCATCCAGATCGTCCCACAACATGCCCAGGCGCTGTACTCCTGCCAGGTAGGCGCTCAACCGCTCGAACTGCGTGATGATCAGCGAGACGGCGGCCAAAACCTGGGCGAACGCCCCTGCCGACTGGGTGACGACGCCGAATTCCACCTCCCCGCGCATGAACAGGGGAGCGACGATCATAACCGGCAGGATGAGGGCGGCATAGTTGTAGCTGTTGACGAAAAACCCCAGATTTCGATTCCAGCCGATGATGACCAGCATGTTCTTTACAGCCGCCCCCAGGCGACCCACCAGATCCCGCTGCTCCCGTTTTTCTCCGCGATAGAAGGCTATGGATTCGGCGTTGTCGCGCACACGCACCAGGCTGTAGCGAAAATCAGCTTCTTTCTGATACTGGCGATAATTCAGACCGACCAGTCGACGGCCGATGAGGATGCTCAGCCCGGTGCCGGCCACGGCGTAGATGAGCAGCATGCCGACCAGGGTGACGGAGATGGCCCAAAGCACGCCGATGAATACAATCACCGTCACCGTAGCGTTCAGCGCGATGAGCAGGAAGGACAGCGAGCTGAGGGTAAAGTTGCGCACATCCTCGCTGATACGCTGATCCGGGTTGTCGATGCTGGCCGAGCCGCGCAGCCGGTAGTAAGCGCGATTGTTGAAATACCGTTTGATCAGGTGCTGCGCCATCCATTCCCGCCACAGCAGGGCCAGCCGCTCTTCTGTCCACCGGTAGTAAACCCCGAGCGGGACCGCAAGGGCGAACGTGCCGAGATACAACCACAGCGATTGCCAGTAAGCGGGCGCGTCCTTCTTGGCGATGGCGGTCATGAAATCCCTGGCCACATAGCTCATGAGCACCTGCACCCCGCCGACGCACAGGGCCAGGGTGAGCAGAATGATGAGAAACCTGAGCGCTTTGTGCCGGCGCTCCGAAGCGAAAAACGCCCTGGAGATGATCCAGAGTTGCCGGCAGGTTGTGCCGAAAGACGCTTTGTTGCCGGTTTTTTCGTCTGCAGATGCGGCTGTGTCCATAGTCCTTATTTTTGTGTAATTCCCAACAAGGAAAGGGGTAGGCTCATTGGATTTTCCGATTACTGTGTTTGACGGGGAGTCCCTTTTGATGGGCAAAGTATAGGCAGGGGGGCTGCTGTATGTCAATAAAAATGCTTTATTAATATAATCTGTGGATTATTGTCTTCTGGAAAACCATCGCCTATGGCGATGGTTCCCTGAAGAAGGCACCTGGAACACTTCGTGTTTTTTGCTTACGCCCTTACAGGGCTCAAGCAAGCCACCCGCTATGCGGGTGGCTGTTGATTTCAGGTTCTCGCAAATCGCCACGTACATGATATAAGGCTATTTCTGTACACGTAAGACTTATTATACCCAGAAGGTTTTCTGATAGTCAGTCCGGGTAGTGTGAAGGGCTGGTGTCAACCGGGCGGTGCTGCAGGCCGAAATCCGGGCGCACATTTTTCTTTCAAGATCGGCGGCGTTAAAGTATTAAACAATGAATACCGAAACGCCCCCATGGGTGAACGCACGAAACAGAGTACAGCCATATGACTTTCCCGAAAGATTTTGTCTGGGGCGCGGCAACATCGGCCTATCAGATCGAAGGCTCAGCAGGCGATGATGGCCGGGGCCCGTCGATCTGGGACGAGTTCTGCCGCAGGCCCGGGGCTATATCCGACGGTGCAAGCGGCGACATTGCCTGCGACCATTATCACCGCTTTCGGCATGATGTGGCGCTTATGCAGGAGTTGGGGCTTCAGGCCTACCGGTTTTCGATTTCATGGCCCCGCGTGCTGCCCGGCGGCATGGGGGCTGTCAATGAGGCGGGCCTTGATTTTTACGACCGCCTGACCGACGGACTGCTTGCGGCAGGCATCACGCCCTATGTCACCCTCTATCATTGGGATTATCCCCTGGCGCTGCACCGGTTCGGAGGGTGGCTGCATCCCGACAGTTCCGATTGGTTTGCCCTGTATGCGGCAGTTATTGTTGACCGGCTCTCAGACCGCGTCAGGCACTGGTTCACCTTCAATGAGCCGCAGATATTTGTCGGCTTCGGCTATCAGGACGGCAGACATGCGCCGGGCGAAAGGCTGGAACTTTCAAAGGTACTGACTATCGGCCACAATGTGCTGCTTGCCCACGGCAAAGCCGTGCTGGCAATCCGCAGCCGGGCCAAAGTCAAACCGGCTGTGGGGTATGCCGTGGCCGTAAGCCCGGTTGCTGTGCCTGCAACAGAAACCGACCAGGATATACAAGCTGCACGCCAGGCATTCTTCACCGCTGCCCGGCCCTTAAGCATCAACAATTCCTGGTGGACCGACCCCGTGGTGCTGGGCCGCTATCCGCAGGACGGCCTGACGCTTTTTGAAAACTCCCTGCCGCCGATCGGCGGAAGCGATTTGGCCATCATTTGCCAGCCCCTTGATTTCCTGGGGCTTAATGACTACTTCGGGGAAACCTATCGTGCCGGCGTCGGTGGCACACCGGAGAAGGTCCCGTTTGCCCCCGATCATGAAAAGACAAGCTTCAACTGGCCCGTGGTGCCCGAGTCGCTCTACTGGGCTTCGCAATTTTACTGGGAGCGCTACAACCTGCCGCTCATCATCTCGGAAAACGGCATGGCGGCACACGACAGGCTCAGCTCCGACGGCTGCGTGCATGACGGGCAGCGCATCGATTTTCTCCGGCGCTATCTCAGCCAGCTCACGCGCGCCTGCGCGGAGGGGGTGGATGTGCGCGGCTATTTTGTCTGGTCGCTTCTTGACAATTTCGAATGGACCGAAGGCTACAGCCAGCGGTTCGGTATCGTGCATGTCGACTATCCGACGCAGCAGCGGACCCCGAAGGATTCCGCCATGTGGTACAAAGAGGTGATTGCTGCAAACGGCGCGACGATTTAGGGTTCAAGGTTCAAAGTTTAAGGTTCGGATTCCGACTTCCGACCCCTGTTCGTTAGTCGTTGATTGTTGGTTGTTAACGAAAAACTATGAACGATAAACGATCAACAACCTTAAACCCTGACCCCCGAACCCTGCCCCCTGAGCAGGTACGCTTATCCTTGACAAAGCAGGACAATAATTCTAATGCATAGGTATCCGGCAAGCCCCTTTTATTATTTCATTATGACGCAGTTCCGAGAGATAAAGCCATGCTGAATAACATGAAACTATCGACAAAACTTATCGGCGGATTCGGAATTATTTTCTTTTTTTTATTGTCTATAACGGCAGTGATGTTCAATGCCCTTAACAAAACGTCAGCCGCATTTGAGATATTCATGGAGGAGGACTTTGGAATTGCCAGCAATGCTCTGAAAGTGGAAACGCTGATGCTGCAATGCCGCAGTGATGAAAAGGATTATCTGCAGGGCCGGGACAAGACATATCTACGAAGGTACACGTTAAACATGAACGCTCTGCAGGAAGCGACCCGGGCAATCCTGGATCTCAGCGACCGCTCGTCCAATTATGAGATGAAGGAAAAAGCGCAGGCACTGCTGCCGCTTATTGCAAACTACAAAAAGTATTTTGAGGAAGTGGTAAACGCCTACGATAAAGAGGGCGGTGGTTCCGCTGAGGCACAGAACCAAAAAGTTCAACAATTGGTGGCTATGCTTAATGAAACGGCTCAACAAAGAGAGCTCGCTGTGCAGGCAGTATCAAAGACCGCAAATAAAGGGGGTATGCAAAAAAACGCCGTAGCCAAATCAACGGTAAAAAATTATGGCAATACCGCACTGGTGCTGGTCTTTATTGCGCTGCTGGCGACGATTGTCATCGCCGTTTTAATAATCAGGAGTGTTTTGAATCAGCTGGGTGAAGATCCCAGAACCTTTGCCGGCATCGCCAATCGTATGGCCGCAGGCGATCTCGGCCTTGGTTTTTATTCAAACACCAAAGAGGTAAAGGGCGTTTTGCTGACGATGAAGAAGATGGTTGATAACCTTAAGAGGACCGCGGATATTGCCGGGGAAATCGCCCAGGGAAATCTGGCGGTAAAAGTCGGAAAAATGTCCGACAGGGACACGCTGGGCAATGCTCTTGAAACCATGGTTGATAAATTGAGCGCTATGATTGCAGAGATAAATGTGGCTGCGGATAATGTGGCCGGGGGCGCCTGGAAGATGAGCTCAACCAGCCAGGCTTTGAGCCAGGGCGTCACCGAGCAGGCAAGCTCGCTTGAGCAGATAGTAAGCTCCATGAACGAGATAGCTGTGCAGACCAGGCACAACGCGGAGAACGCTTCCGGCGCTAAAAAACTTGCAGCCGAGACAAAAACGCTTGCCGAAAAGGTCAACGGTCAGATGGGCCGCATGGTTGATGCCATCAGGGAGATCAACAAATCGAGCCGGAGTATTTTGAGCATCATCAAGGTTATCGATGAAGTGGCTTTCCAGACAAACATGCTGGCGCTGAATGCGGCTGTGGAGGCTGCACGCGCCGGCAAGCACGGCAAGGGCTTTGCCGTGGTGGCCGACGAGGTGAGGCGCCTTGCTGCGCGAAGCGCCAAGGCTGCCAGAGAGACGGCGGAGCTGATCGAAGGGTCGGTGAAGAAAGTGGACGACGGCACGGAGATGGCCGACATGACGGCTGATGCGCTGAAGGATATCGTTGCAGCGGCAGGCAAGATGACGGATCTGGTGACGGAGATCGCAACAGCCTCCAACGAGCAGGCGCAGAGCGTATCGCAGATCAGCATAGGGCTCGGGCAGGTTGGCCAGGTGACGCAGCAAAATGCGTTGTATGCCGAGGAGAGCGCATCGGCTGCCCATTATCTGTCGAGCCAGTCAAGGGTGCTGCAGCAGCAGGTGTCTGCATTCAAGATTGATGAAAGAAGCATGCACAGCCCGGCTGAGTCTCCGCAGGCGGGAGCAGGCAGGCAGCAGGCACAAGCTCCAGCACGAGTGAGGCCGCGTGCGCTTTTGGACGGAAAAGCGGCAGGTATCCATGCAACCGAGCCGGCAATCCATCTTGATGACAGAGAGTTTGGGAAATATTGAGATGCAGGGTCCCCCTTATTACTTCTAAGGTTGCACGAAGAGAAACGCTTTGGATCACGTGACGCCTTTTGACGTTTGCAGCAGGAGCGACCCTCCTGTGCCAAAAACCAGCGCGACTATCCCTGCTATCACAAAGGCTGCTGAAAACGATTGCGTTGCATCCGCAACGGCCCCCGCTAAATAAGGCCCCAGCGCCTGCCCGATGCCAAAGACGATAGTCATCAAACCAAGGGCTGCAGGAGCCAGCCGCGCACCAAACACGTCGCCGGCAAGCGCGGCCATGAGGGCAGGGATGCTCCACGCGGTCAATGCAAACAATGCAGCGGAAAAATAAACGGCAGTCACGTCACGGCTCAAGCCGAAAACAGCAAACGATATGCCCTGCAGCGTGAAGACGCACAGCAGCGCGATGCGCCTCCCCCAGCGATCAGAGATGCTGCCCCAGATAAACCCGCTGATCATCGAAACCATGCCGATTTGCATCCAGAGCGTTCCGGCGCCTCCGGGCGTAAAGCCGCCGTCCTTCACCAGATGCCTGACAAAGAATGTGGAATAGATGATATAGGAAAACCCGAACGCGCAGTAGATCGCCGCAAGCTGCCACAGCACGGGCGATTTGTAGACCAGCTTCCAATTTAAAGGCGCGGCGCTTTCCTGCTTGTTGCGCTTTATGCAGGCAGCTTCATTTTCGCCCACAGGATGCACGCCCTTCTCATCCGGGTGGTTTCTCAGAAACACGGCGCACACCGCGCAAACAGCAAGCGTGAGAGCTCCGAGGGCGTACCAGCTGACCCGCCAGCCCTCAGCACCATAGCGATTCAAAATCGCGGGAACAAGCGGCCCCGTCACAATCAGCCCGACGCTCGACCCGGTGACAGCCACGCCGGAGGCAAGTCCGCGTCGTCTGGCTCCGAACCACGCAGATACCAGGCCCATGGCCGGAACATTTCCGCCCGCACCGCCCACGCCGGCGAAAAAGCGACCGACGCATGCGGCATCAACCGTCGGAACAAGACCGGTTGCAATCATCGACAGGCTGACAATAAGCAGGGAGAGTGCAATAACGATGCGCGGGCCATAGCGCGCGGCGAGAATGCCGGCACATACCACCGTAAGCAAATAGCCGACAAGGTTCAAAGTTTGCAGCGCCCCGGTTTGCGTGTTGGACAGGTGCAGGCCTTCCTGCATTGCCGGCAGGATGCTCGTGTAGCCAAACCGCGCCAGGCCCAGCGAGCCGAACACGGAACACACAATCAGTGCAAGGATAATAATGCCATAGTGCATGCGCATGGTTTCGTCTCAACAAGATTGATGTGTTAGGGCAATCGGAAAATGCCCCGCTCCTTCTTTTTTTTATTTGACGGGTACTTCAAAAAGCATACAATAGAGTCGAAGGGAGTGCCAAGGTAAAAAAAGTTACCTCAATACTGGGCAGGATGCAATCGCACCCCTGTGCTATTCGAAAAGCACCTGGTCGGTCTTCACATTTGATTTTGTAGGATGAGATACTATTTCTCGTAAACAACACCATTCCTGTCATTCCGGCTTGTCCGGAATCCTTACGCTGCGGTGGAACAGATTCCGGACAAGCCGGAATGACGCTGAGATTTTATTTTTTCACATTTATTTATACGTCTAATTCACATGTATTGGAATTAAGGGAAGGGTGTCTGCAACAGATAAATTCAAATGTGATGGCCCGCTAGCCGCACTCGTCTGCTGCACTCAGAATATTTTCAGATAATTGTGTCATGAAACATTTATGAATCTGTCAAAAGCGTACCATGGTACACATTGCAGCCTGCATTTATTTTTTGAGCTTTTATAGGAGAACCTTCTAACTAATCTAAAATACTTGATAAAATTTATTTGTGCTGAGGCGCACACATATGGCATTAATTTTGAATGATATGCACAGAATAGTGAAGGGGGGAATCAAAAAAAGATATCTTCCGATCACAGCATGCCATGAATAGACAGCAGATTTTCTCGAATACAGGCAGCATATCATGTGCGCAAGCCAATCAGCGGCTATAATTATTTTTATTTGCTATAGCGGTGTTCGGTATTTTGTCTTGATATAAGCACTGCCAAATCAATTTTTTTTTAATGTTAGATGGTGTATATGCCGTAAATAATATATAATAATAATTAAAGCATTCAGCGACACGGAAGACATGGCCGTATGGCCGTACGTTGTTTTGGTGATGAAAAAATACTACCGCTTTGCAACATAATAATAATTCAAAGAAGGGAAAGGGAGAAACATGAAGAATCAAAAAACATGGTGTACGCTAATTTTTTTCGTTATGGCTGCTTTCTTCACTGCTTTTGCCGCAGGCAATGCAGGTGCGGCAATTTTTTATGTTGATAATACTGATCCTGCCTGCACAGATTTAGGAAGTGCGGACGGGCACACCTTCTGCTCTGTTCAACCTGCGATCAAGGCAGTACCTTCAGGCTCTATAATTGAAATAAAAAGCGGCGTCTATGACGGCTTTTTTGTCAACAAAAGTAATCTCACCATCAGGGCGGCTGCAGGCGCAACTCCAGCCCCAGAGATTTCCCAGTGGAAGGTAAGATTCGATCCCACCGCGTCCAACACCTACAGTTTAATTATTATTGGCGCATCAAATGTAACCATTCAGGGCCTTACGATTCGCGGTGATATTAATGTATTAAACATTGGGGAAGCAGGTATAATTATTGCCGGCGGCGAACTGCCTGTACTCTTTCGAGGCGTAAATTATACTACGGATGCAGAGGTTTCAAACATACATATAATAAATAATTTAATTTACGGTTGCAGGTCTGCAGGCGCCGACCACCGGGGATATGGCATCTTCGTGTTCGGCTCAAACTCTGTGTATGGTAATGGAAACACGAGGGACATCTTTATTGGCGGCGCTGTCGCGAATAAGAATACTATTACCAACAACCTCAGGGCTCTTGGCGTTCTGGGTGATGTTTCGCGGTTTCAGGCAACCTATAATGATCTGTCGGGCAATCGTGGCGGCACCGACAATCATACTCTCGGCCACTATGCCCCGGGCGTTAACGGCAAGGCGCTTGACGTAAGAAGGAACTGGTGGGGCGACATTTCCGGCCCATCGTCGACAGGAAGCCTTCTTCCGGATGCACGGCTTCCCAGTGTGCATGCAAACGGGTCAGGCGGGTTGATATACACCACTGACCTCGCCAACGAGAAAATATGGTTTTACCCGTATGCTCTTGACGACAACATGACACTTCCCATAGCAGTTACTGATACTGACAGTGATGGCGTTTTTGATGACGTCGATAACTGCCCTACTGTTGCAAATGACAACCAGTCAGATTCCGACACCGACGGCATAGGCGATGCATGTGACAGCTGTCCTTTTGATGCAGCAAATGATTGGGATGGTGACGGGATTTGCGGAAATGTGGATAACTGCCCCAATGTTGCGAACCCCGGGCAAGAAGACAATGACAGCGATGGTTTTGGCGCAGCCTGTGACTGCGCTGACAATGATTCCTCTATTCACCCGGGCGCAGTGGAAACATGCAACTACATTGACGATAACTGCAATGGTGTGACCGATGAGGGCGTTAACAGGACTATTTTCCCGGATTTCGATGGTGATGGCTTCTTCGAGTCGGGTGTCA
>CAYNVA010000263.1:0-8365 GCA_964400575.1 uncultured Thermodesulfobacteriota bacterium
CACGCAGTGCTTTTGACTGCATTATGCCGGGCCGCTGGTGTGCCGTCACGGGTTGCAGCCGGCCTTGTTCATCTGAACGGCAGTTTTTTCTATCATGCATGGTGCGAGGTTTTTCTGGGTCGATGGGTGAGTGCCGATCCCACCATGGACCAGTTTCCGGCAGATGTTTCCCATATTAAATTCGTTGATGGTGATTTGGAAAACCAGATTTCCATCTTAAAGCTCATAGGCAAATTGGACATTGATGTGCTGGAGTTTTTATGATCAGGCTTGAAAATCTGACCAAGAAGTTTTCCTCCGTGACAGCGGTTAACGCTATCAGCCTTGAAATTAAGCAGGGCGAGATCTTTGGATTTCTCGGGCCCAACGGAGCCGGTAAAACAACGACAATCAAGATGATGGCAGGGCTCATCAAGCCAACGGCGGGCGATATCTATATTAAAAACTGGAATATCAGCACACATCCGCAGCAGGCCAAACAGCTGTGCGGCTTTATCCCTGACCGTCCGTTTCTCTACGGCAAGCTTACCGGGCGCGAGTTTTTGCGTTTTATGGCGCATCTGTACAATGTTGATGCGCTGCATATAAAGACACGAACCAATCAGCTTTTTGACCTTTTTGAGATGGCAGGTTACGGGGATGATCTTATTGAGAGCTACTCGCATGGCATGAAACAGCGGCTCGTAATGGCAGGAGCACTTATTCATAAGCCCTGCGCGCTGATTGTCGATGAACCAATGGTCGGGCTTGATCCCAAGGGATCGCGTCTTGTCAGGCGGCTTTTTCGCGAACTGTGCGCTGCAGGAGCCACGGTTTTCATGTCGACCCATACGCTCGAAATTGCCGAAGAAATGTGCGATCGCATTGGCATTATTCAGGACGGCCAGCTCATTGCCGTAGGAACAATGAAAGAGCTGCGTGAAACCAGCGGCAGTCAGGCTGAGCGACTCGAGCCGATTTTTTTCCGCCTCACCGGTGATGCAGCGATAGAACAAATTGCCGATTCATTACAGTTTTAAACCGGGCATTATGAACCTGTTATATCCAAGATTGGCTCAGCTGCGCAACCGTTTCAAATACCGGGACCGCCGAACATTTATTAAAATTCTGCTGATGGGGTGTTTGGGCATTCTTTTCTGGGCTGCCATTTTCATCGTGTTTTACCGGGTGCTGGCTTATTTTAAAGGTATTGAGATAGTAGGGGCTTTCCTTGCAGCCAAGCTTCTTTCCATGGTCATACTTTCTTTTTTTTCCATACTGATTTTCAGCAACATCATAACTGCGCTTTCAGTTTTTTTTATGTCCGAGGAGTTGCAGCTGGTGACGGCGACGCCGTATGACGCCGATGAGCTCTATCTTTCAAAGCTCGCTGAAACCGTTCTCAACAGTTCATGGATGGTGCTGCTGTTCAGCCTTCCGGTTTTTCTATCCTACGGTATTGTTTTCAGGCAGGACGCAGTTTATTATTGTATGGTCATGCTGACATTGACCCCCCTGTTTGTTATCTCGGGCGTCCTGGGCACTGCTGTGGCTCTTGCACTGGTAAAGTCATTCCCCGCACGCAGACTTAAGGATATATTTTTTCTTTTGGCGCTTTTTCTTTTTATTGGCCTTTACAGCATGTTCCGCTTCATGAAGCCTGAGCGGCTTGTTGACCCCGATGTTTTTTTTACCGTCATCGATTATCTCAGCGTTCTCAAGGCGCCCGCCTCCCCCTTCCTGCCGTGCCAGTGGTCAACCGATGTTCTATCAGCCTTTCTTTTTAAAAAACAGGGCGCAGGCGCGGGTTTTTCATTTGCATGTTTGTGGAGCACAGCCCTTGCCTTTATTGTCATGCTTGGCTGGTGCTTCCGCCGCGTCTTTTTCGATGCCTGGTCCAAGGCTCAGGAGGCAAGGACCATTCGCGTGAAACGCTGGAGTTTTTTTAACCGTTTGCTCAATGCGGTTTTATCACCCCTTACACCGCCGCTGCGCGCGATTGTCGATAAGGATATTCGTTCTTTTCTCCGTGATGCGGCCCAGTGGTCGCAGCTGTTCATCCTGCTTGCTATCATTGTTATCTACCTGTACAATTTCAGCGTACTGCCGCTTGAAAAAAGCCCTATACCCACGCGTCAGCTTCAGAATATACTATCATTTTTAAATCTGGGACTTGCCGGGTTTGTGATTACTGCCGTTGCCGTCCGTTTTGCTTTCCCTGCCGTGAGCCTTGAAGGCGAGTCTTTCTGGATCATAAAGTCATCGCCCATAGGGCTGCGAGGTCTTGTCTGGTGCAAGTACTGGATGAACTGCATTTTACTGTCGGTTCTGGCCGAACTGCTGATTATCTGTTCAAACTGGCTGCTTGGTGTCGATCGCGGCATGATGCTGCTTTCTGCGGTTACCGTACTGCTTATGACTTTTGGCATCACCAGTCTCGGTATCGGTATCGGTGCAGCTTTTCCACGTTTCAGATATGAAAATATTGCACAGATTCCAACCGGGTTCGGCGGGCTTCTGTACATGATGCTGGCAATGCTTTTTTGCGTTCTCATCGTCGTGGTCGAAGCACTGCCCCTGCAGATGTACTTGACAGCCGTTGCATCGGCCCAGCCGTTGCGTCCCGGGCAGTGGGGGATTATAGTCAGCTGCGTCGTTTTCATTCTTGCCCTCAGCGCCGCGGCATTTGTTGTGCCCATGAAAATAGGTCTGCAAAGACTTTCCGAGATTGAATCATTTTGAAATTTTTAACAGCGCCTTAAAAAAACGCTGTGCAATTCCTCATACCAGAAACAGATTGCCAATAAAGTGCGACCATGAAAGTCCTGTATGCATCATCGGAAGTCGTGCCTTTTGCAAAGACCGGCGGTCTTGCCGATGTTGCAGGTGCTCTGCCTGTTCACCTGCAGCAGGCCGGCTGTGATATCCGTGTTATAACCCCGCTGTACAGCAACACGCAAAAACAGGGCTTTGACGGTGAGCCGCTGGGCTGGGCATTTGAACTGCAGATGGGGCGCAGGACCTATCACGGACGTTTCTTTGCGTCATTGCTCAAGCAGGCTGTCCCGATTTATTTTGTTCGGTGCGACGAACTGTATGGCCGGGATGGACTCTATGGCGACCGTCACGGCGATTATCCCGACAATGCTGAGCGGTTTATATTTTTTTGCCAGGCAGTTCTTGAGTTGTGCCGACAAATCGATTTTGTTCCGGATATCATCCATTGCAATGACTGGCAGACAGGCCTTATTCCCGCCTATGTTAAAGCCGGATTCGCAGAGGGATTTTTCGACACAACAGCCACTGTTTTTACTATACATAATATTGCGTATCAGGGGCTTTTTGACCGGGGCAAGTTCGAGCTGACGGGCCTGCCGCAACGGTTTTATGATATCAGTGGACTTGAGTACTGGGGGCAGATGAGCATGCTTAAGGCAGGAATAATTTTTTCCCGCACCATCACAACCGTCAGCAGGAAGTATGCCCGGGAAATTCTGACGCCAGAGTACGGCAGTGGAATTGAAGGGATTTTGATGGACAGGAGAAGCGACCTGTATGGTGTGCTCAACGGAGTAGATTATGATGAGTGGAACCCGGAAACCGACAGCCGTATCGCTGCCCGGTACACGGCTCAAACCCTGCAATTTAAACAGCAGTGTAAAAAGGACCTGCTCGTGGAGTGCGGGCTGCCCGAAGTATTTCTTGAAGCTCCGCTGATAGGCTCTATTTCACGACTGGTGGATCAAAAGGGTTTTGATTTGATCGCGGCAGCTATGGATAGACTGCTGGGTCTTGGCGCCTGCTATATACTGCTCGGCACCGGAGACAGGGCCTATGAGCGCCTCTTTAAAAAGCTTGCATCACGCAATACAAACCGCATGAGCTTTTGCTGCGCGTATGATAATCTGCGTGCCCACAAAATTGAGGCCGGCTGCGACATGTTTCTCATGCCGTCGCGGTATGAACCCTGCGGCCTCAACCAGATATACAGCCTGAAATATGGTACTGTACCCATTGTGCGAGCTACCGGCGGGCTTGCAGACACCATTGTTGACTATACTGCACAGGGCCCGGATACGGCCAACGGATTTACCTTTGAAGAATACACAGCAGCGGCACTTTTTGATGCTGTTCAGCGGGCGGTTGCACTCTATAAAGATGCTGCACGCTGGAGACAGCTGATGCTCAAGGGCATGTCCTGCGATTTTTCGTGGGCACTGTCTGCGGCAGACTATTCAAGGATCTATGCAATCGCCCGTTAAAATTTTAGTGCGACCCGATAGCTGCTTGCAGGCTGTTTGGCGCGTGCGTTTTGGAAGGATTCTAAATGTGTCGGCACAGGTGCATCTTTTTCCACTCAGTTTGATTCATGTATCGAAAAGTACATGCATGCTTTTTATCCTTTAATGGCGGTTCATTTTTTCAGAGCATGTACGTGTCATTATGCAGACAAACAATTTTGAAAAGGCATACAGTGAGGCATTTGGTCTGGCCAGGCAGCAATTGCTGAACCGTGATCTTGTGAAGTGCTGCGAAAGCTCTGGTGCTGTGCTGCTTGAGCATACAGCGCAATCGGCAACACTTGAGCTCTTGTATCTGAATACCTCCGTGCGTCTGGTGCTGCCCGCATGCTCGTGCACAACAGGCAATCAGGTCGAGCTGCATGTCTGTGACAAAATACTGCTTCTTCATTATCTCGGCAATGCCAGCGCGCAGACGGTCAGCCCCAGAGATGTAGGCTTCAAAGAGCTCAAATCAGCCGCGCTCTATTTTAATTTATTTGAAAACCGCTGCCTGAAACCTCTGGTAAAGGCATTTGGCGCAGCGCCTGAACTTCTGCTGGAACGCGCCGGTGCACTCGCCGGCATTAAAATCCCGGCCGGGGATTGCTCGATTAAATTGCACGCTTTACCGAGAATCCCGATCACCATTGTTGTCTGGAAGGCTGATGAGGAATTCCCTGCATCGGCACATATACTTTTTGACAGCAGCATAGAGCAGTATTTTTCAGCAGAGGATATCGTGGTATTGTGTCAGCGTATGGTGCTGAAACTTCTGGGGACATGGTAGGCGACAGATTATTTAAAAAAAGAATTTCAATGCATTGCGTCCCAGTATGTCTTCTTTTTCCTGCTCTGTCAGAAACGGAACCGACCTGGCTGCAGCAAGGGAGCCCTTTATATCTCCGAAAGGATAGTCTGTGCCAAAAAATATTTTATCGTGACCATGTTTGCGGATAATGCCTTCGGCAAGACGGGGCTCAATAAAGCCGTAGCTCAGGGAGGATTCCATATACACAGTGGGCATGCCCGCAAGCTTTTCATAGACCTCCTGCCACATATTCAGACCGCCCAGATGCGCCGCAATGATTTTCAGCTCCGGAAAATCACGGGCAATGTTAAAAATCATACCGGGCTTTGAGCGGTCATGGGGCGAGGGCAGGGGTTCACCGCCCACATGAAACATGACGGTCAGGCCTTCTCTGGCAAGGGCTTCATACATTGGATAGGTGGCAAGTTTGTCATCAGGCGTAAACTGCTGAACATCAGGCTGAAACTTGACACCCTTCACACCCGCATCCTTTAGCCTTTTAATCTCGTCCTCAAAATTATTGAACAGGGGATGCAGCGTGCCGAATTTAATGAAGCGCTCCTGCCGGTGCCCGATGAGCCATGTATTGGTATCAATAACACCCGATGGGGTAGGCGACACCATATGAATGACAGCAAAGGTGATCCCCTCGGCATCCATCTTTTCAAGAAGATCTGCGGCTGTTGCTTTACCGAAGGTCGGAACATTAAACATTTTTGCTGTTGACTGCAGAATCGTCGCGGCATTTTCGTCGGGGAATATATGTGTATGGGCGTCGATAATCAGCATGTCAGAGCATATGAAGTATATATAATTGTAGGGTGCGCACCGCGCACCGTTTTGAAAATATCATTGAAAATGGTGCGCGATGCGCACCCTACTGGTCGAAAATTGAACCGCAGTCTTGCATGATGAAATGGCTTCGAAATAAAACTATTGATTTTAAATTAGAAGCCCACAGCTCGCAAAAGAGCTGTGGGCCTGTTGTGATCTTCTGCAATCAATTATTTTTTTGTTTTAGCATGAGCTTTTTCATCGTAGCTGTACTTTACATCCTGATACTGGTCGCGGAAAGTATTGACCTCATCCTTGACCGGCATATTTTTAATGACGCATTCCTGCATCAGCACCGCGATTCGCTCCATTTCTGGCTCTTTCATGCCAAGGCGGGTCATTTCCTGAACGCCGATGCGGACACCGTCTGGATGGTCGTGATTGCTGAGCGGCTCGTGCGGCAGCATGTTCATGTTGAGAATGATGTCGTTGATTTCAAGCTCTTTGGATACTTTTTCTCCGCCACCGACATGTGCCACGTTGACTGCAACCTGATGGCTTTCCGTAAAACCGAATTCCTTGCCTTCGACAGTAAATCCACGCTGGTCAAGTGCGACAGCCAGCGCCCTGGCATTTGCGATAATCTGCGCAGCATAGGGTTCGCCGAACTCCATCATTTCATAGGTGGCAAGCGCCAGCTGGGCCAGCGTGTCAAGGTGATGATTGCTCGAAGATCCGGGGAAGGCGCCGCGGTCTATTTTGCGCCAGTCTTCAGGGCCCATGTTGCTCAGGATGACGCCGCGCTGCGAGCCGAAATATGTCTTGTGGGTACTGCCCGTAATAAGATAGGCGCCTTCCTGGAGCGGATTCTGGAATTTTTTTGTTGCCACAAGGCCGAGCACATGGGCGGCATCGTACACTATTTTAACTTTGTTTTCCTGGCAGACATCCACCAGTTCTTTAATCGGCTCGGGAAACAGGAAAAGGCTTTTGCCGAGCACGATCAGCTTCGGCTTTATTTTCTTGATGAGAAATCTGGTTTTTTCCACATCCATGTGGTAGCCGTCGGGCATGATGGGAAAGTCGATGATGTTTTTGGTGAATTTGCCCAGCGAGCCGATACGGTGATGGCTGATATGGCCGCCCCCGGGTGTTGAATTCGCCATGACGACATCGCCCGGCGAGACGAATTTGCTGAAGACCGCCTCATTGGCATTGGTGCCGCTGATCGGGCGAACTTCTGTGTGGTCGCAGTTAAATAGAATTTTTAAATTTGATTTGAGCTTGCTTTCGATTTCATCAATAAATGATGTGCCGCGATAATAACGCTCGCCGGGGTGCCCTTCGGCATAGCGATGGGCAAAGTCGGATCCGGCAAGAGCCCGTACCCGATTGCTCAGGATGTTTTCGCTGGCGATCAGATTGATGGCGCGGCCGCGCCACTGGTTCTGTCCGTGTATCAGCTTTTCTGTGGCATCAAACTCATGTTCGTACATAGTCGGGACTCCTCTATAGAAGATAAATAAAGTGCGTTTTGAAAAAAACTTTTATACCACAAAACATGCATGCATAAAAGCATTTTCATAAAGATATTTTAACTAGTTAACTGAAAATTTCTGCACGGGCAATTATCTGCTTTACAAGCTGTCGCGCGTCCTTTAGTATCGATTTACTGTCATTATGTGGTGGGACGAAAAAACTCTGACACTACAACAAGTGCCATTACCAATGAGTCAGCCTTTGCTGACGACTGTGAAATCCATTGCACATCCAAAGATTTTGCCCTTGGGTCGAAATGGCAGGGGAGCCTCACGAGGGGTTTTCATCTAGTCAATAACGTAATAATATTTTTTAAAAATGCTATGCGCCGTGAATTCCACCGCAGGACAAGAAAATCAGACGAGCATGAGCACCACGGTCATGCCCGTGAACCCTTTGAGCCGAAAGCAGATCGGCGGCTGAAAAAAGTTTTTGCCGGTATCGGCAGCCCGCCTGCATCAGCCTTTATTCCTGATGATTTTCAGCTTGAAGCAATCGATAAAATTCAGCAGACCGATGTGCTCGTGAGCGCGCCTACTGGCAGCGGTAAAACCTGGATTGCGGTCCAGGCAATGAAGCGGGTGCTTGCGGAAGGCAAACGCGCCTGGTATGCCTCCCCGCTCAAGGCCCTTTCAAATTCAAAATACCATGAGTTCTGCAACGAGTTCGGCCAGGACAATGTGGGCGTCCTCACCGGCGACCGCAAGGAAAACACCAATGCCCGGATTATCGTGGGCACCACGGAGATTTTGAGAAACCAGCTCTATGATTCCATGGCAAAAAGCACGGATTTCAAGTCTGATCTGGTCGTGCTTGACGAGGCCCATTATCTTGGCGACCGCGACCGGGGCGTCGTGTGGGAAGAGGTGATGATATACCTGCCCACCCGGGTGCGGCTGCTCATGCTGTCTGCCACTATCCCCAATGATGCCGAGATTGCCGCATGGCTCAGCGTCGTTCGAAAGCATCCCTGCGCTGTGGT
>CAYNVA010000264.1:0-4734 GCA_964400575.1 uncultured Thermodesulfobacteriota bacterium
TTCTGTCAGCGACTCGGTCCCCTATCCCGACAAGAAGACCGCTACCGGCACGGTAATCGAGCTTGAACAGATTCAGCCGATATGGGAGGCGGGCGCCATGCTTGCCGACAGAGACGCCGACGAAAGAAAGATATACTCCTGTGCGGGCACCTTTGACTGCAGCGCCTTCAACCCGTTTACCAGTGCCAATGCAACGGTCCTCAGGAAGTATCTGGGCATTGAAGACACGGATTTTTACAGCTATCTTCACGAGACCAACCCTGTGTACCGGGTGCAAAACCTGATAGAGTATATACGCGGAAAAGATGGGTCGGAGCTGACCGACCCTACTAAAGTTAAAGTGCGCGGTCGCACGCTGGGTGGCAAGGTATGGAAGCTGGGGGATATTATCTATTCCACGCCGGTAACCATTTCAAGGCCCGTGGAACAATACGACCTCATTTATGGTGATGCAACCTACCGGCAATTTCAGGCAAAATATGCAGATTGTGCCACAACCGTGCGCGAGTCGGTCGTCTATGTGGGCGCCAATGATGGCATGATGCATGCCTTTACCTCCGGCGTTTTTAATAAGACTACCGGCGGGCTCACGAAAAGTAATGCCGGCACCGAGGATATCGGCGATGAGCTGTGGGCCTATATACCACAGTCGCTGCTGCCGCATTTGAAATGGCTTGCAGACAAAAAGTATGCGCTCGACACACATATTCCGTTTGTTGATCTGAAGCCGAAAATTGTGGACGTGCGGATATTTCCCACTGACACGGTTCACCCTGGCGGCTGGGGCACGGTACTTATCGGCGGCATGAATTTCGGCGGCAAGTATATCTGGACCAACAATGCCGACGGTACAACATCCCAGTACTACCCGAGCTTTTTTGCCATCGACATAACCGACCCGCGCAACCCGAACCTGTTATGGGACAAGTCGTTTCCCGACATGGGGTTCTCCATGAATCAGCCGACGGTTTTATCGGTCGGCAGAACCTACAATTCGATAACCAAACAATGGAATTCCGACGATCACTGGTATCTGGCCATCGGGTCGGGGTTTGAGGACTTCAATGGGTTTGTTCCCGGGCATAAAGGCAGTCTGTATATCGTAGATATGAAGACCGGTGTGCTGAAAAAACAATTTCAAACAACGGAAAACGCCTATATGAATACGCCCCTTGCCCTGGACAAGTCGCTCAACTACAACGTCGATGCTTTGTATGTGGCAGGCAATTACTACGACAGTTCGGCCTTGCCATATCTTAGAAGCAAGGTGTGGCGGCTCGGCATTCCCATAACCAACGACCCGTATGTGGAAGGCAAAAAAGCCCTGTATCAATGGAACCCGGCGCAGGTGGCGCCTGACCCCTGGACATGGACCCTGATGCTGAAGAGCTCGACCAGTATTATCCTGCCGGCCATCAGCGCGCCGTTTACCGTATACCAGGATGACACAGACAATATCTGGCTCTATGCCGCCACCGGCAGATTTCAGGTGTCGAGTGACAAGACAGATTTAACACAAAATTACCTGCTGGGCGTCAAGGACCCGTTTTATAACCGCCGGGGCGTGCCGCTGAACACGACGACGCCTCCGAAGCCGACCTGTTACCATCTCTATGATAACACGCCCGGCTCGGGGGCGTGCGCGCTGACGCCTGACGATCTTTTTAGGGCCTTCCCGTATACCATCAAGCCTGACAGAATTGTGCAGCCCTCAAACTCCTACTGCAATATTGATAGTTCTGGTACTCCTAATTGTTACGCTGAAGCGGGCATTTCATCCTTGACAACCTGGGCCGCGCTTCTTGCTGAAGTGAAGAAAAAAACAGGAACCCCGGCCTATTATGAGTTTTACCAGGGCTGGCAGAGAAAATTGCAACTCAACGGCACCTCTCCTTCCGAGCGTGTGGTCAATAAGCCCACTATTTTCGGCGGCATCGCGTTGTTCCCCACCTATATGCCCAGCAGCAACACCTGCAGCTATGGCGGCTCCAGCAATCTGTATGCCCTGTACTATGCCACCGGCACGGCCTATCGCAAGCCGGTGCTGACCGGCCTGAACAATACGGTAAAGATTCAGGACACGTTTTTTCTGGGCTACGGGCTTTCTTCGAGCTTCGGCATTCATGCCGGCAAGGAAAAGGGAGATAGCGCCACCGTGTACAGCCAGATGAGCACCGGCCTCATTAACGAAATCGCAATTGACCCGGCAATCGCTACCAGAAGCGGTATGGAATACTGGAAGGAGGGAAGATGATGAAAATGGAAGGAGAGACGATGATGAAAACCAGGTATACTGTCAAGCATGCAAGCGGGCTGTTTTTATGCATGGCGCTTATTGTCCTGTGCAGCCAGGCCTGGGCTGCACAGCAAACAGCCGAGCAAACAGTTATTCTGGCCCGGGAGCGGGCAGATGTGGTCATTGACGCCAAGGGGCCTGATGAGATCACTTTGGAAAGGCACGAATTCAAGAACCTGGACCAAAACAGGCTTGAGGTGCCCTATAATCCCATGATTTTTGATGTGGGCGGCAGGGCCATACAATTAAAAGATTTAAAAACCCCCTGTGATGCCGTTATTGAGTATAAATGGGTTCGGGGGAAAGACCCTGAATTAATAAGGCTGGAGGTGCAGAAATATGGAGATAATGCCACAGCCATTTTCACCCTGCCGAAAAAAAAGAAAAAGCTGCCGATGTAACACAAGGCTGCGAACCTGCAGTATGAGCCCCTCCTTCGGGAGGGGCTTTTTTTGTTGATTGTTGTTTGTTGTTCGTAAAAAACCATAAACCAATTAACCATCAACGACCAACGATGAACGACCAACAACCAACGACCAACGACCAACAACCAACGATCAACGACCCCTGTCCTATTCCCAGCATGCCGCTACCCTTAATATACCTTGCATTTTTTACATTAATTTTTAGTTGAAGTTAAATAAAAATTAAGCTAATTATTAATACCTGTTTTTTAATTACCATGCTAATTATTTTTCAGGAGGGGGTGGCATAATGCAGGGGAAAAAGGGTTTTACTCTTATCGAATTGATGGTCGTGGTTGCGATAGTCGGCATACTGTCGGCCATTGCCGTGCTCAATCTGACCGCTGCTCTTCCAGGCTATGGACTGAAAGCCGCAGCCCGTGATCTTTCTTCGATGCTGCGCCTTGCCAGATCAAAGGCTATCAGGGAGAGGCGCTCTGTTGTCATTGAATTTGAACTCAGCCATAACGGGAAATATTTTGATGGAAGGTATATTTTTGACGCCGGCAGCCGGAATAAAAAAATAATTCCGGACAAAGAACCCGGTTCCCTGAGCAGGCTGTATGCCGGCGGGGTTCATTTCGGGTTCGGGGCTGCGAAAAAAAGCGCGACAAAAGATGGAGGTGCTCTGCCACAAAGCCCGGTTACCTTTCAGGGCAACCGTGTGATGTTCAATTCAATGGGCCTGGGCACTGCAGGATATGTGTATCTTGCAAACAGCAAAGGCGAGGCCTATGCCGTAGGCATGCTGAGCACCGGCGTCCTGAAATATAAACAGTGGGACGGCTCTGCATGGAGATAAATCCGGGGAAAACAGGTCAGAAGTCGGAGGTCGGAAGTCGGAGGTCGGAAGTCGGAGGTCGGAATACGAACCCTGAACCCCGACCCCTGAACCCTGAGCAGTTACAAAAGGTTCATGGAAAGATGACTTTCGGCGAGGTGTGCAAGCGCCGCTCTGTCCCGGCGGACGGATTCGAACACAAACGGCATGATCCCCAGAATGGGGACACCGGCAAAACGGGATATCACATCGGGATTGGTCTGTTCGGCAAGGCCATACTCCTGAGCGGTCTGGTTGAGTATGATGCCGGCAATGACCAGGCCTGCCCGCTGCGCCTCGCGTACCGTGAGCAGCGTGTGGTTGATGGCGCCAAGTGACAGCCGGGCTACGATGATGAGCGGTATGGCAAGCAGGCGCACCAGGTCTATGGTCAGAAGCACATCGGTCAGCGGCACGAGCAGCCCGCCTGCCCCTTCCACCAGCACGCTGTCATGCCTGAGGCAGGCAGCGACAAAAAGATCCTGAATCCGTGCCGGATCGATGACAACGCCTTCCAGTTTTGCAGCCACGCCCGGCGCCAGGGGGGCGCGCAGGCGATAGGGGCAGACCTCATCAAGCGCGTCGTCGCAGCCGGCCATATCCCGCAGGAAAAGCGCGTCTGCCGGCACAAGCTCACCGTCCTTCTCAGCGCAGCCGCTCTCGCAGGGCTTCATGACGCCAACAGAAAGTCCCGTGCGCGCCAGCGCAGCTGCCAGGGCGCCTGTCACTACGGTCTTGCCGACGCCCGTATCAGTGCCGGTAATAAAATATGCTTTCATGCCACTAGTGCGCCTTCACATTTGATTTTGCAGGATGAGATAAAATTTCTCGTAATCAACAGCATTGCTGTCATTCCGGCTTGTCCGGAATCCTTATGCAGCGGTGGAAAAGATTCCGGGCAAGCCGGAATGACGCGGAGATTTTTTTCAATTATTATACCTCTCATTCACATGTATTGGAATCAAGGGGAGGGTGTCTGCAACAGATAATTTTAAATGTGATGACCTGCTAGTAGGTTGTTGTTGTCGTGGTTGTCGCGGCATCATCTGCCGGAGGCTGATACAGCTTGTAGCCTTCATCAGGGGTGAGTATCTCGAAGCCCGACCAGGACACACGGGCCAGGGTTGCAGAGGAATCGACATCCTCAACCGAAA
>CAYNVA010000265.1:0-2884 GCA_964400575.1 uncultured Thermodesulfobacteriota bacterium
GATGACTTCCGCGCCGAAGGATTGCTTGAGGCCCTGCACGAAAAAGTGCAGGCCGGGCAGAAGGTGCTTCTGCCCCGCGCCGCAGGCAGCCGCGATGTGCTCCCCGAAGGCCTGCGCCATCTCGGGGCGCAGGTTGATGAAATCCACCTCTATGAATCCGTGCCGCCGGACAGCTTTGATGCTGAAACTTTGCAGGCGATTCTTGCCAGCCCCATCGATCTCATAACTTTCACCAGTTCATCAACTGTTGTCAATTTTGTGGGGCTTGTAGGCACTGATACGGCAGCACAGCTTGCATCGCGCATCCCCGCAGCCTGCATCGGCCCGATAACGGCAGCAACAGCCCGGGAGAACGGCTTCACTGTTGCGGTCGAGGCGGCAGCCTACACCATGGATGGACTGCTTGAAGCGATACGAAAAAATCTGGTGCGCTCGAGCGCACCTTGATTAATAAAAAAGCAGGCCTCGCTTGGCTTGCTCCACCGAGCAAACTGCCGGGATAAGCAAGCAAGGCGACCCGTTGTTTTTTTTAAATAGACCCTATCACATCCTTACCAAAACACTTTAAAAGACGAGGTGATTATGACACAAGTTGCAGGCAAAGAACTATCCCCGGAAAAACAGAAAGAGATGCTGGTTGAGGCGGTAGCCCTGAAACTGCCACGGCTGTACCAGGCGCTGACTGAAACCTATGGAGAAGAAAAAGGCAAACAGATATACATTGAGGTTTTTGAAACAAACTTTAAAAAGCGATCAGCGCGGTTCATAGGTAAAAGCATCGTCGATATCATGATGGCCGAAATCGAAGTATTCCCTGCATTCGGCTGGGAGATTTTTATTGAAAAAAAAGAGGAGGGCGGCAAAACATTCTGCTATGAACACCTGGGACGCTGCCCGCACCTTGACGCAACGCGGAAATACAAACTGCCCGATCCGTGCGCCATCATCTGCGACATGGATTGCGTCATGGGAGAGAAATACAAAGTGGCCAAATGGGAACGCATGAGCCACATGCCCTCGGGCGACAAGGAATGCTGCTTCAAAATCACTCCATTTGAATGATTTGATTTACACAGGCTGCACAGTTTGTTTTGCTCCTGCAGGATTGGGCGGACAAGGTCTTAGGACTGAGTCCGCCCTGCCAGCTATAATTGGCAATTGAAGATATGAGCCTGAGCTTTCCCTGACAAAAAAGCACGGCCACTAATGATCCGTGCTTTTCAAAGCCCCACTTGAACGATCTCTGCGCTACAACACGGTCATTAAAATCCCAAAAGACTTAAAAACCCCGGCTTTGCCTGGACAAAGCCAAAGGTCTTCGAGGAGCCGCCATCGTAGAGCAGTTCTATCTTATAATAATAGGGCCTGCCGTTTCTCAGCCCTTTATCTATACGGGTATACCCGTTCACACCAGCCTCTGCAGCAGGTATGGGCTCGCTGTTGATTTTCGTGTAATGGCCGTCCTGCTCCGTTGCGCGAGAGAGATTGAACCCCGAAATTCCAGCGCTGCCCGAGACCTTCCAGAGCAGCTCAACCTGCCGGAAGCCGGGCCGCGCGCTGAACTCAGAGAGATCGCTAAGGGCAATTTCGGCCACAGCCACGTACTGCGGCTCATCGTACTTCTCAAGATAGCTTTATTGCAATTTTGCTCTTCAACAATCGGGATGCACAGGAAGGGGTTAGAAATAAAGGGGTGTTGTTCGTGCGGTCAAAGTGGGGGTTTTTAATTGACAATTGAAGCTCTGAAACCTTATCTTCTAATAAGTTAATCCTCCGACAGATAAAATTTTTCTATAAAAGGATGCAGCCATGTCAGCAAAAATCATAAACGGAACGGAAATCGCCGGGCAGATTCGCGATGAGCTGCGGCGCGAGGTGGCAGATCTGAAGAAGCAGCATGGGGTGGTGCCGGGCCTTGTCACCATACTGGTTGGCGAGAATCCAGCATCGGTGAGCTATGTAACGGCCAAGCAGAAGACTTCCCATGAGCTGGGATTCTTCTCTCTTCAGGACAGCCTGCCTGTCGATATCACCGAGCAGCTGCTGCTCGCCCTGATCGAAGGCTATAATAAGGATCCCAGAATCCACGGCATACTGGTGCAGCTTCCCCTGCCGAAGCATATAGATGAGAAAAAAGTCATCAACGCCATCGATCCGGACAAGGATGTGGATGCTTTTCACCCGGTCAATGTTGGCCGGCTTATGATCGGCGGAGACGCGGTCCGGTTTTTGCCCTGCACGCCGGCGGGCATACAGGAGCTTATTGTACGTTCGGGCTACTCTCTTGATGGAGCCGAGGTTGTGGTGGTCGGCAGGTCCAATATCGTGGGCAAACCCATTGCCAATATGCTGCTGCAGAAGTCGCCGCGGGCAAATGCCACGGTAACGGTTGTGCACACGGGCACGCGCGACATGGCAGGCCACTGCAAACGGGCCGATATTTTGATCGTGGCTGCGGGTGTGCCCGGTCTGGTCAAGCCGGAATGGATAAAGCCGGGCGCCTGTGTCATCGATGTTGGTGTGAACCGCGTGGGGGAAAAGATCAGCGAAAAGACCGGCAAAAAGATCGCCATCCTCAAAGGCGATGTCGATTTTGAGGCTGCAAAAGAAATTGCAGGCGCTATCACGCCCGTGCCGGGCGGCGTTGGCCCTATGACCATAACCATGCTCATGGCAAACACGGTCAGGGCTGCGCAGTTTGCACAAACCAAATAAACTGCAGTGTGCTGTGCGGCTGCAGGCTTTACACGGGCTCCACATCGGCTGCGTCGATGCGTACCGAGGCGCCCTGCTGCAGTATGTCGATGGAGAGCACGAGCATATGCTGCCCGCGTTTCTCCGTCAGTATTCCCTCAACGCCTGCAAGCGGGCCCCATTTGATCCG
>CAYNVA010000266.1:0-5013 GCA_964400575.1 uncultured Thermodesulfobacteriota bacterium
AGATAGGCCATTTTTTCCTCCGGCCGGTGCTCGCCTGCCGCAAGATTCAGGATTATGGTATAGGGAGGCAAAGCGGCCTGCAGGTTTTCAATATCCTCCGGGGCCTTTGCAAGCAGCAGTGCGAGGTACCGGCTGTTGAGCAGCAGGCACTCATCGCCGATGAGCTTTCGCAGCAGGTGATACCATGGCTCCACAGCGTCCTGCAGATTTTTAAAGCCGAAAAAGACAAGCTTCTGCCTTTTCGGCTTTAGAGCTATTTTCATGTTCATGGCTGTCACGATACCGTAGCTGCCAAGGCTTCCCGGCAGCAGTCTGAACCAGTCAAGGCCAGGGCCCAAGAAGTTGCACAGATCAGTGTGCGCCGCCTCGGACACTTTCTCCGGCGGCTCCTGCGACACGGCCATGGACCCGGTATGGAAAAAACCTCCTGTCGGAAGCACGAGCTCCATGGTCAGGATCGTTTCGTCCAGGTGATGCTTGGGGATGAGCTTGGGCTCGCGCTCAAGGCAGCTGGTGATCACCGACTTGTCAGGGTGCGGCGCAAGGGGAAGCAGCGCTGTCATGCCTTTGGAAGCGAGCTCGGCCTGCAGCTCGCCATAGGTAACGCCCGGCTCAACCATGGCCCAGCGGTTTTTGGCGTCAACATGCAGTATCCTTTTCATGCCGCTCAGATCGATGATGATGCCGCCCTGTTCCGGCACAGACCCGCCGTAAAAGCCGGTGACAGAGCTGCGGGGCACAACCGGCACCCGGCACTCATTGGCAAGCCTGACAAGGGCCTGCACCTGCTCACGCGTTGAAACCTGCGCAACCACATCGGGCCGGCAGGTCCGGCTGCAACCTGTGTTGGCGGCATATCTATCAATAAGATCGCCTTCGGTGAACACCCGCGCGCTCCCGACAATATCCGCAACTTTTCCCGCAATATCTTTAACCGTACCCGCTGCTTCTGCCATACATGCCTCCCTGTCATCTTAATTTCAGTTTTGTGCGCTGTTTCATACTGCGCACAATAATCAAACCCTGTTGCAAAAATTTAAATCTCAAAGTTACCGCACGTCTGTACATCACGTGCCGGGTGCGCTTTGCCGCCGGACGTTTTTATTTTATGCGGCCGGCTCCTGAAACTCCGGTGCGCTCACCGGGCAGACCTGAACGCAGATCTTGCACTCAATGCACTTTTCGGCAATGACCACAACCTTGTCATCGACCATTTTTATGGCTGTCTTGGGGCACAGGTCAATGCATCCGCCGCAGACAAGACATTTTGCAGTATCAATCCTTACCATGGGCATCTCCTATAAACTTACGTTTTTTTATTTTCCCGCCGGCACTGGGGGCACAGGTCTTGAAACCCTTCGGGCACCGGGTAGTGCTGTGCAAAATGCTCAAGCATCCGCTTTGGCGCAAACGGCAGGCCATCGGCGGCACACTGCTGCAGCGGCAGCTTCGTTTCCCAGTTTTCCATAATGCGCACCGGTTTGTGATCGTCGTTCTCTGCGTCGAGCATCCTGACGGCACCTGTGGGGCAGACAAAAACACATGCTCCGCAACCGATGCACTCCTGTGAATCCCGATAAAAGGGCACGCCGACCTGGCGCTCTGAGCCCTTATGGGTAAATCCCAGCGCCGCAGCTCCGACAACTTCACGGCATGTACGCACACACAGCCCGCACATGATGCACAGATCGTTTTTCCGGGTAAACGGCGCTTTCCGCACGCCAAGATCACGGGCAAGCTGCTGCACAACGGGCGCTTCAGGAGAGCGGGAAAGAAGCAGGCCGGCAAGGGTCGCTCTGATCTTTTGAATGCGCGCCGTGTTGGTTTTAACCTTCATGCCGGCCTGTGCCAGCGTGGTGCACGAAGTGAGGATCTGTTTTTTACCGGCATGTTCAACCTCGACAATACACAGCCTGCAGGCGCCGTAGGGGGCAAGGGCTTCATGGGAGCACAGTGTCGGAATGCGTATGCCCTGCCGCCGCGCAGCACTCAGGATGGTTTCACCGGGTTTGAACACTGCTTTTTTATTGTTCAGTATAATCTCATTGCTCGTCATGACGGCTCACCTTATTTCAATTGCTTCAACAGGGCATGCTTCAAAGCAGGCTCTGCAGGCAATACATTTCGATGATAGAATGCTATGCGCCTTCTTCGGTTTTCCCGAAACAGCTCCCGCCGGACAGGCTTTTTTGCATGCTCCGCACCCTATGCATTTTTTCGTGCTTACGCTAAATTTTATAAGGCTCGTACAAACCCCTGCCGGGCAGCGGCGTTTCTTGATATGGGCCTCATACTCATGTCTGAAATGTTTCAGTGTGCTCAGCACCGGATGCGCCGCAGTCCTTCCAAGGGCGCACAGGGATGCCTCCGACATTGCCTCACACACATCCTTCAGCCGGTCGACATCCTGCATTTTCCCCGCGCCGCTGGTTATCTTTTCAAGAATTTCAAGGACTGCCCGTGTTCCCTCCCTGCAGGGCAGGCATTTCCCGCAGGATTCCTCTTTGAGAAAGGCCATAAAATATTTTGCCACGTCGACCATGCAGGTCCGGTCATCCATGACGATCATGCCCCCTGATCCCATGATAGAGCCGGCAGCCGCCAGACTTTCATAATCAACGGGAAGGTCAAGAAGCCGGGCCGGGATACAGCCGCCCGAAGGACCTCCGGTCTGGACAGCCTTGAATTTCCTGCCCCGGCCGGGGCCCCCGCCAAGCCCGTAGATAATATCCCGAAGCCGCGTGCCCATGGGCACTTCAATGAGCCCCACGTTTTCAACCGCACCGACAAGGGAAAAAATCTTTGTGCCCCTGCTTTTCCCTGTTCCCATGCGGGAAAACCACGGGCCGCCGCGGCTGATGATGACCGGTATGTTTGCAAGGGTTTCTACATTATTAATGCAGGTGGGCATGCCCCACAGCCCCTGCTGCGCCGGATAGGGGGGCCGGGGCTGCGGCTCTCCGGCGCGCCCTTCAAGTGATGCTATCAAAGCCGTCTCTTCACCGCACACAAACGCCCCTGCGCCCTGCTCTACATGAACCGTAAAGTTAAAGCCCGTGCCGAAAATATTCCTCCCGAGCATTCCCCGTTTCTTCGCTATACTGATTGCCCCGGTCATCATGGCAACCGCACAGGGGTACTCATTGCGCACATACACAAACCCTTCCGATGCACCGATTGCACAGGCGGCAATCAGCATACCTTCAAGCACGCTGAAGGGGTCGCCTTCAAGAATGCTTCTGTCCATATATGCGCCGGGGTCGCCCTCATCGGCATTGCATACAATAAACTTCTTTTTCCCCGGAGCCTGCCGGGCAATACGCCATTTCTCGCCGGTTGGAAAGCCCGCGCCACCCCGGCCTCTGAGGCCTGATCGAATTACCTCGTTGACAACCTGGTCGGGCTTCATGCGTACAAGCGCCGTATATGCTGCGCTGAACCCGCCCCTGCCGCAGTACTGCTCAAAACTGCCGGGATCGACAACACCGCAGTTCCGCAGGACAATGCGCTTCTGCTTCTTCATAAACGGTACGGACGCAACCGCGGGCACCTCGCGCGCAGCTGCCCGGCCTTTGCCGGTTGCATAGGCCCTGATGCTGCCGTCAATGATATTTGCCTCGTCATCTGTGCGGTAAAGTACCCTGCCGGAGGGTATCTGTCTGCTCTTGACCTGCCGTATCAGGCCGGGAACATCACGGGCGGTAACTTCGCCAAGTGTGAGTTTCGCAAGGCCCGGCATCTGAAAGGTAACGATGGGCTCCCTGCTGCACCAGCCCCCGCACCCCACGGATTCAAGCACAGCCTCAAGCTTCTGCTTCTTAAGCTCCTTCTTGATGGCCGCGAATACTTTGTCAGCGCCCTTGGCAATACCGCAGGTTGCCTGGCCCACGGTAATTCTCAGCACAGGCGGGAACAGCATCTGCTGGCCGGTCTTTCTCAGTTTCACAAGGTCACTTTTTGTGCACACCATCATTTATAAAGCTCCAGAATTGATGAAAGCTGATTCTGTGAAACATTGGCATAGATATCGCTGTTGACTTTAACTACCGGCGCCAGGGCGCAGCAGCCAAGGCAGCGAACCCGGTGCAGGCTGAATGTACCGTCCCGAGTCGTGTCGCCGGGCTTGATCTTCAGCGTGCGCTCAATATGTTCAGACACCTGTGCGCCTCCCCGGATATGACAGGCTGTGCCCTGGCACACATGGACATGGTTGCGGCCCTGCGGGGTCAGGCTGAACGCGCCGTAAAAGGTGATAATCGAAAAAACCTGGCTGGCCGGTATGCCAAGACAGCTGCTCACATACCTGACTGCTGCTTCCGACACATACCCCTGGTGCCGCTGTATATCCTGCAAAATACTGACAACAGCAGTGCGGCCGGATGCATGTTTTTTGATATACATGTCAAAAACTTTTTTTTCTTCTGCTTCCACAGGGGTCTCCGTCAAAGATATGTCCTGCCCGCACACTCACGAGCATTCCTGCTTTAATTTTTTCAAAGCCGTGCTAACCATGTCCTGCACCCGTGCTGTTTCATCTGCTCTGACGCTGTATGCCTGCTGCATGGCCATATATGCTGCTACCGGAAGCAGCGGCTTCGGCTCAATGGTGATGGTTGTCATGCTGCCTGAACGCTGATACAGCGGAAAAAAGCCTGTCTGTACAGCCTTCCTTCCCGAGCGCAGCCCCAGTGACGCATCATAGAGGCAGCCTGTCGGGCAGGGTACAAAAACAGCCAGAAAGCTTATCCTGCTTGCGAGCGCCCCGCGCACTTTTTCGATCAGATCAAAGGGATAGGAAACGCAGGCTGTAGCCATAAAATCAGGCCGTGACGACCGGACCCTGTCAAGGATCAGGTGCATGCCTTCAAGCCGCTCACTGAAGCTTTTAATGCTGTCATGATTATAGTTTGAGGCAGATATGCTTCCGTGCCTCTCAATGCCTGCCTCGTTTAAAAAACATATGACAAAAAGCCGGCTCTTTGAGCGCTTTGCATCCTGCAGCAGGGAAAACAT
>CAYNVA010000267.1:0-2098 GCA_964400575.1 uncultured Thermodesulfobacteriota bacterium
AGAATCGAGGATGATTTCTACGATGATGACGATGAGGATACCCAGAAGGACAAGTACCTCACGTTTACCGTGGGCAAAGAGGACTACGGCATAGAAATCTCTCACGTCACGGAGATCATCGGCATCCAGAAGATAACCGATGTGCCGGATATGCCCGCATGCGTCAAGGGCGTGATCAACCTGCGCGGCAAGGTGATTCCGGTGATGGACGTGCGATTGCGTTTCGGGATGCCGGAGCGGGAGTATGACGACCGGACCTGCATCGTGGTGGTGAATGTGAACGGCTCGGCAGTGGGCCTGGTGGTGGACACGGTGCGGGAGGTTGCCGGCATACCGGCAGACCAGATTGAGCTCCCGCCGGAGATGGCTGAGAGCGGCACGCAGCACTACATCAAGGGGCTGGGCAAGACGGGAGAAGATGTGAAGATACTGCTGGATGTTGAGAACCTGGTGCGCAAGGAGCACATGGACGCCGTCGTCTCGCGCGCAGAATTCAGCCAGGCTCCCCCTGCATAGGCCTGCGCTGAAACAGCCCTGTGCCTGCAGGCGGGCCTGCAGCGGCTGCATTAAAAGAGGCGCTTATTTTAGAGCATTTAACAAATTACTATAACCATTATGCATGTGGTATAGACCAACACATGCCTCGGTCATTCCGGCTTGTCCGGAATCATTTTTCAGTATACCAAAAGGGATTCCCGTCAAGCGGGAATGACAAGAAAGGAATCCATACAGCTAACGCATTCAACGTTTTCTGATTTTCGGTTACAAGATTTAGTTACATGCTCTAAAATCAATTGGCGTTGTCAACTCCTATATTCTACTTGAACAAACAGATGCGCATAGCTCAGCATAGGTAAAAAAAGAGGGCCTTGTGAAGACCCCCTTTTTTAGGATGCACCCGGCCGCAATTACACATTTATACTGCTTCCATGGTTGAAGGCGGCTTTGTGGCAATGTTGTACGTTACACTGACCACACCGGGAATTTCGGTGGTCATCCGGCGGGCAAGCTTTTCAAGAACCGCGAAAGCAAGGCGGGTCGGCTTCGCGGCGCGCGCATCGATGCTGTCCCAGCAGCGTATTTCAATCTGCAGGCCGTACTGCCTTTTGTTGCCGCGCATACCCGGAATGCGGTCCTTGTGAAGAATCGCCATATACTGAAATGCCCGCAGGCCTTTGAGCTCTTTTTCAAGAATGGCTGTGGCTTCCCGGACGATCTCTATGCGCTGCGGTGAAGCCTCACCGATGACCCGGGCTGCCAGCGCAGGCCCGGGAAACGGCATCCGGTTGTAGATTGATTCGGGCAGGCCAAGGGCCTGCGACAGCTTGCGCACGCCGTCCTTGCGCAGCTGCACCAGCGGCTCGATAATTTTATAGCCAAACGCCTTCTGCGGATCGATCCCGAGCTGCTCAAAAACATTATGCTGCCGCTTGATGCCCGCAACAGTCTCGTCAATATCGGTAAGAATGGTGCCCTGCAGAAGGTATGTTGCCCTGCTTTTCCTTACAAGCCTGCCGAAAACATCTTTATAAAAGGTTTGCGTGATGGCCTCGCGTTTTTCTTCCGGGTCCTCAAGCCCCTTGAGCGCGGCAAAAAATTTGTTTTGCGCCTCAATAATCTCGACCTTGACGCCGAGCTTTTTGAAAGTTTTGACGATATGCTCAGGCTCGCCCCTGCGCATGATGCCGTTATCGATAAAATATGTTTTCAGCCTGTCCTTTAAGGCCAGGTGGCCCAGCATGGTAACGGCAGAGGAATCAACTCCTCCCGAAAGGGCATTGATGGCATAGCCGTTGCCCACCAGCCGGGCGATCTCCCGGGTCTTCTCGGCAATGAACTTTTTGACATCCAATTGCTTCACCGTAATCTCTTTGTTTGCCATACACTCTCCTTTATGTGGTTAATGGTGGAATAGACTGTAAGGATTGTCAGCCTGCCTGCCCTGCATGACGGGCTTACGAGCATCACTTTTTCTGCTGCCCCTTCTTGATTTTAGCCCATTCATCCTTCAGTGTTACGGTGCGGTTGAACACGGGCACTGAGCCTGTCGAGTCGCAGCAGTCGACACAGAAATAGCCCAGTCGCTCAAACTGGTACA
>CAYNVA010000268.1:0-5124 GCA_964400575.1 uncultured Thermodesulfobacteriota bacterium
GATCTGCATAACGGCGACGGAACCATAAACATACTGGGCAGCACGGACTGGGTGCAGATCCTTAACCCGGTCACGCGCACCCGCGATGGCTATATCAAAGAAATTCATGAGCGCCTCTCCGGCCTGAAGGTCGACATAATCGGCATCTCGGCAGGCTTTGACCATCATGTGGAAGACTGGGGCGGGCTGCTTGAAACGCAGGACTATGAAACCATGGGCCGCATGGTGCGCGACACGGCCCGGGCCTGCGGCGGCGGGTGCTTTGCCATTCTTGAAGGCGGGTACAACCACAGCGTGCTTGGCAAAAATGTGCTGGCCCTGCTGTGCGGCCTTGAACCGGGGCTGAAGTAATCTTTTCTAATTCATGTCTTCCTCGCCCCCGCAAGGAGACTATGTCACAATAGCGGATTTGCAGGGAACGGTCGCGACCGTTCCCTGCGATAATTGCAATTTCAATCCATGTTATGGCATGCGATTAAGGCTGTTTCAAATACTTCCTCGCCCCCGGCACGGGGGAGAGGATTGAGGTGAGGGTGGCATTGTGCACCTTTGATTGTCATTCCAGCTTGACCGGAATCTTTTTCCCTATCACGCTCCCCTCCCCTGACATAAAACTCATGTTATACGAATTGCGTATAACATTGTATTGCGCAGCAAAAACAAATCCGGGCATATAAAATCTTTGACAATACTATTAAAACAAAATATTTTTATCAATGCATCCATGCGCTGATTCGAAAAACTCAAAATAATGCCATTCGCATATTAACTTGTTCCGCAAAGAATGAAAAATGCAAGCCGTATTAAGTGCGTAGGGTGCGCTGCGCGCACCGTTAACCGCCGGTGTTACAGTAAATGGTGACGATACCGAACCGGCATGCTTCAATACAAAAACTATTTTTCACAAAAGAACCATAAGAATGGTGCGCGAAGCACACCCTACATCTGAAATAATTGATTTTCGATAACGGCAAAATCAAAATAGCGGGGTAGCACCCGCCCTGCGAAATTATTAATTAGGAAAATTTCACAAAACGGAATCCTGAAGACGGGAACAATATGAAAAAAATTATTTCGGCAATAATGCTCTGTCTGTTCCTAGGTTCATCTGCACATGCAGAAACGTATTTTCTCAAGGGGTTCAAAGACAAAATTCCGAGGGTTGCAAAATTTTATGTCCACTCAGTTCGGTTTTATTACCAGGCCATAACATCGAGCGATGCCAACAAGACCCAGTACGAAGCGGCAATTCTTTTGAAAGCGATGGTCCTTGAGTTAAGCAAGCCTGAATATAAAAAATCTATTTCCTTTATGCGCACAGAGGTGCTCAACCGCTCCCCTTCAGATGCAGCGCGATACCTCAATCTTTTTCTCTATGTAGCTGAAAATGAAGCCGACCCATCGAAAATTGACAGTGGTTTTATAAAGCAGGAAATTGACGGCATTAACCAATGTGTTTGCCGTCAATACATAAACTTCATCCCACTACCGATTTCACTAGCGCTATTGTGGGGGTTCCGCGCAATTTACAGCTTATTAACTTTTAACTTGCTTTTTGCAGTGCTGGATTTTTATAGCATGCTTGTAAATTTGATTAGCGTGCCTATTATCATAGTGCTATGGCCGTTGTGCCAGTTAGGAGTAAGTGCCTACGACATTTATTATATAATTGATCTCATTACGGGCCCTCTGCCATTGATGAGCCTATAAAGTTTTATTACCTTAGCCAGATTGTAGCGGGTTCGGGAACCGCCCCAACGGGGATACGCAAACCCGCGTCAATGTCACGCCACAGATGGATAATAAATATGCACGTCCGTTTTCTTTATTAAGTTTTCTAAAAGAATTGATTTTCGATACCGGCAAAATCAAAATGGCGGGTTGGTGCCCGTCCTTCACGCTAAAAAAATCTGATAAAGAGAGCAGCCATGCCAGAAAAAAAAGATTTTGTTGAAAAAGCAAAAAAAAGTCTCCGGGCGCTGCCCCTGCAGCCGCTTGCACTTGACCCCAAACTGCAGCATGTAAAGGCCGAGGGGGGCGCTGTTGACATAGAGCTTTATAAGGCGGACAAATTTGAAAAGATTGTGCTGTGCACAATAAACATTTATGAGACATCCGTGGTGGAGGCCTCTCTTCTGGCCTGGCCTGATGAAAAGCACAACTTCCCCATTCTCTGGTGCAATCTGACGGTAGTGCCCTCGGTAATGAACGTTCCCATCTTTGATTTTGTTCCCATGATGGATTCTGTTCTCTGGCCCGACTATGCCGACACCCACATTGAAGGCGTCAGCGAGCTGAAAGCAAACGCCCTTGAACTGCTGGGGGATACAGTCATCAATAAAGACGTTGTGCTGCCTTCAAAAACAATCTACACCCTGTCGCCCTACAGCCTTATCGCCAATATAACGGAAGCAGGGCTGCCCATTATCCCTCAGATCACGGATGCCTATATTCAGGCATACATAAAGCTCTGGGAAAAGGCCAGGCCGGTTGAGAAGGCAGCTGAGCTTGAGCATTACGCAAAAAAACGGGCTGCCACGCGCAGCCTCATGAAGGGCAATGATCCGGGCTATCCGTTTATGATCGATATTTTCGGGGAGGAAATGACCCATAAGGTTTTTGATACTGTTTTTTAGTCCGCAGTCTGTTTTTCTGAGGCAGAATAATGGAAAAAAAAACAAGCCGCTGGTGTAACTATTGGGCGCCGGTTGCCGTGCCTGCCGCTGTATGTCTTGCCCTGCGGCTCTACAACATCAGGCAGTGGCTGCTGGCCAATCTTGACGAAGTCTCCCTGATGAATAATTTAACCCTGCCGATCTTTTCCGGCGGGTACGGCTCCACAACCTTCTTCCCGGCCGCGCAGATAACAAACTGGTTCCCCTTTATCACGACATTTCCCGAGTTCCGTTTCATCGGGGTTCTGTTTAATGCCGCAGGCCTGCTCTTTTTCTACGCGGGCCTTCGCACCTTCTGCAGCAGGCCTGCATCGTTTATGGGCTCCCTTCTGTTCAGCCTGCACTGGTACCTGGTCTATATCAGCCGCATTTATGAAATCGCCACATTCATCCCCTTTTTCTTCAGCATTGTTTTTTATCTTTTCTGCCGGTGGGTGCATGACGGCAGCAACTGGCTTCTGCCGACCCTCTTTTTTATCGGCGGCATCGGCCTGAACTGCTATGCCCCGCCCATGGCATATGGCCTTGCCGGGCTTTGGCTTATACTTATCTATAAAGCAGTGAAAAAACAAATTTCCTGGCCGCTGTTTGCCGCATGCATACTTGCCTTTGCCGTGGCGATTCTGCCCTTTTTGTATGTTCAGATATATGTTGGAAATTTTTTCCGTGATGTTTTGTACAACTATAACATGGCCGGCGCGACGCAGAGCGGGATACTGCCGATCCACCTTAAAAGCCCCTCGATTTTTTTTAAAACGCTCACTGAGATGATGACATTCCTGGATCTTGAACATAAATGGCAAAGCTTTGCCCTGCCTGCCCTGCTCGTGATCATTGCACCGTTTGCCCTGCTCCCCTGGAGACGCACAGACAAGCATACAAAAGCGCTCATGCTGTGGACGGGTGCGACTCTGGCCCTTACGTTCATCTCGCCGGTTGCAGCCTATATTCAGGGGCATTTCACCGGCTTTCTGATCCTGTATCTCGCAGTTCTTTCATGCGCTCTGGATGCTCCTTCTGCGCCGCGGCGCTGGATGGCATGCACCTGCGCCGTTGCGCTTGCCGCAGGCAGCTTCTACTGGATGCCGATAATCCGGCAGGATCAGTACCGGGAGGTCGCGTGGCTGCCCGCCTATATTCAGAAGGAGCAGATTTCCTCTGTTCCCATTTCCGACGGCGCATACCTTGTGCTCAAGCACACCCCGTTTCTGCAGGGCGCGCTGTTCCCTGTTTTCTATTGTCAAAACGCTGAAAAGATTCGCGACGATATTTTGCAAAACCCGGACCGGAACCAGCGCCTCATCATCGCAACGCTTGATTGCGATATTGACGGCGCCATGAGGCTTCTGGGGGGCGCCATTCGCAAGGATAAAAAGATAATTACCCTGCTGGAGTCCTATCTGGCAAACGGGATAATCTTCTATTTCGTGGAGCCCGGTCCACAGCAGGCCCCTCATTAACTGTTCCCCAAACACGCCGGTTTGCGGCATGGCGAAACATAAACCTTATAAGATAGCAGAATGTACGCCCGTTTTTTAGAAATCGAGATCACCGGCGCCTGTACCTACCGGTGCAGGCACTGCTACGGCAGCTTCCCGAAGCCGGGTCAGCTGTCGCTTGTAGATATCGAGCACATCTGCGCTGAGGCGCGGGAGTGGTTCGACTGCATTATCCTCTCCGGCGGCGAGCCGTTTCTGCACCCCGATATTGCAGCCCTGGTCGAGGCTGCGGCACACGACTTCCTGGTGTTCATCACGACATCCGGGTGCGGCATAACCCCTGAGCATATCAGGCGCATCGGCAGCCGGGCCGTGCTGGTCTTCGGCCTGGATGGTATCGGGCCGACGCATGACGAGTACCGGGGCATGCCGGGGGCCTATGAAACCCTGATCCATGCCATGGACCTTTGCCGCGATCTGCCCAAAGAAATAATCGTTACCCTCTGGAAAAAAGTCATACCGCAGATAGACCCAATCATAAGGCTGGCAGAAGGCTATAATGCCATCCTCCACTTCAACCATCTCATCCCGGTGGGCCGTGTGCCTGCGCACCCCGAAATTATACCTGCTGTGGCTGAGCTCGAGATGCTGCATGAAAAGCTGTGGAAGCTGAAAAAAAACAGCGGGGCGGTCATGACTGATCTGCACCGGGTGACGGAGCAGGACCGCGAGCAGGGCATCAGCCTCTTCTGCAAAGGCAGGTTCAATATCACCACGACGGGCGATGTGCGGCCCTGCGAGTTTCACACTGCGGTGCTGGGAAATATCCACTGCAACGGGCTTGACGCTATACTCCGGCAGGCGCAGACATGCCCGTGCATCGCAGCACGTGAAGAGGGTTTCAAAAATCATATTCCGCAGCAGATCGCCGATCCTTTCGATTATCACACAACCATCTGCCACAAAATTACCTGCACGCCGCCGCAGATTTGAAAGATAGAGGTCGGAAG
>CAYNVA010000269.1:0-5317 GCA_964400575.1 uncultured Thermodesulfobacteriota bacterium
TAAATAACCGGGAAGTTTTTTTTAGCTTCATTTCTTATTAATCACTCTAAAGAAACAATGTTAGAAGGAGGAAGTAAATGGCAGAACAGAAAATGCAATCACTTGCACAGCTGGGAAAAGTTTTCGACGTTCCCAAGGAACTGGCTGCACAAGCCCACATCAAGAGCATGGCTCAGTATGAGAAGATGTACAAAGAGTCCATTGAAAGCCCTGAAACATTCTGGGCCAAGATGGCAGATGAGAACATCGAGTTTTTCAAAAAGTGGGACAAGGTTGTCGAGGCCGACCTCACTGACGCAAACATAGCATGGTTCAAGGGTGGGAAGATCAATGTTTCCTACAACTGCCTGGACCGCCACATTAAAACGGCCCGCAAGAACAAAGCAGCCATCATGTGGCAGGGTGAACCCGTTGACGATGCCCGCACCTACACCTATATCGAACTGTACACCGAAGTGAACAAGTTCGCCAATGTGCTGAAGAAAAAAGGCGTCAAGAAGGGCGACCGCGTTTCCATCTATCTGCCCATGATCCCCGAGCTCCCGATTGCCATGCTTGCCTGCGCCCGCATCGGCGCCATCCATAGCATCGTTTTCGGCGGCTTCAGCGCAGACGCTCTGCGCGACAGAATTCAGGATTGCGCGGCAAATGTTGTCATCACCAGCGATGCTTCCTATCGCTCAGGCAAGGTTGTTCCCCTCAAGGGCAATGCCGACAATGCTCTGGAAAGCTGCCCCACGGTTAAGACCTGCATCGTTGTAAAGCGCACCGGCACCGACGTCCCCATGAAGGACGGACGCGATGTATGGTGGCATGATGAAATGAATGCCAAGGGGCTGCCCGCCTACTGCGAGCCCGAGTGGATGGATGCCGAAGATCCCCTGTTTATTCTCTACACCTCAGGCTCCACCGGCAAGCCCAAAGGCGCGCTGCATACCACCGCCGGCTATCTGCTGTATGTCACCACCACGCTGAAGTACGTCTTTGACCTGAAGGAAGAGGACACGTTCTGGTGCACGGCCGACATCGGCTGGGTTACCGGTCACAGCTATATCTGCTACGGCCCTCTGGCAAACGGCGCCTCCAGCGTCATGTTTGAAGGAGTGCCCAGCTATCCGGACTATTCACGGTTCTGGAAGATCGTTGAGAAATACAAGGTCAACCAGTTCTATACCGCACCGACTGCCATCCGCGCCATTGCCGCACAGGGCGACCAGTGGGTTGAAGGCATCGACCTTTCCAGCCTCCGTATCCTTGGCACCGTGGGCGAGCCCATCAATCCCGAGGCATGGATGTGGTATTACAACAAGATCGGCGGCGGACGCTGCCCCATTGTCGACACCTACTGGCAGACCGAGACCGGCGGATTCCTCATCACCCCGATTCCCGGCGCCATGAAGATCAAACCCGGCTCAGCCAACCGCCCATTTTTCGGCATCAAGCCCGTCATTCTGCGGGAAGACGGCAAGAGCGAAGCCGATGTGAACGAAGGCGGCTACCTGTGTATTACGCAGTCATGGCCCGGCATAATGCGCACGATCTACGGCGATCATCAGCGGTTCAAGGATACCTACTTCACCCAGTTCCCCGGTAAGTACTATACCGGTGACGGCGCCCGCAAGGATGCCGAAGGCGACTACTTCCTCATGGGCCGCCTGGATGACGTTATCAATGTATCCGGTCACCGCATGGGCACTGCCGAAGTCGAGAGCGCGCTTGTTGCTCACGCCAAGGTTGCGGAAGCTGCGGTTGTCGGCTATCCCCACGATATCAAGGGCGAAGGCATCTATGCCTATGTGACCCTGAATGTGGGTGTTGAAAAGTCAGATGCTCTCAAGAAAGAGCTTGTAGCTCATGTCCGAAAGGAGATCGGCCCCATCGCTACGCCCGACAAGATTCAGTGGGCGGACGGCCTGCCGAAGACCCGTTCCGGCAAGATCATGCGCCGCATTTTGAAGAAGATCGCTGCCGGTCAGTTTACCGATCTGGGCGACACTACGACGCTGGCAGATCCTGCTGTTGTTGAGGATTTAATCAAGAACAAGCAGTAATACCGGTTTTAGTATTTTTCAGGTTTTTATAAAGGCTTATGGCCGGGGCAACCCGGTCATAAGCCTTTTTTTGCCATTCAGCAAAGGCAGTCAGCCCTTTTTGGTTTCTTGCTTTTTCCAGCTCTTTTTACTACTATAAAGACTTTCTGCTTTAGGGAAGAGGGACTGATGAAGGGATATGTGCCTTCGGTGGCAAGAATATGGGTCATTGCCGCAGTGGTTATTGCGGGTGTGCTTGCCGTGGCGTTTGTGAGCAGGCATGTGATTGTCAGCAATACAGCCGAAGCCTTCAACCGACAACAGCTTTTCCTTGTGCGCGAGTCAGCCCGCGGTATTGAAAATTTCATTCACGGCATCGAGACAAGCCTGCATACAGCCGCCGACACGTATGCTCTGTATCCCGACCAGAAAACGCTGGGCCCGTTTTTTTTACGGCAACCCCAGCTCATGCAGGCCCTTTTTCTGGCCTCGGACGACGGCAGCATCATCCACATGTATCCGCCACAATTTTCTGCAGCCTTTGAGCGGGCCGATCTCCAAAAACTTTTGATCCGGGCCACGGCGAGCAAGCAGCAGGTGTTCATCTCTGATTTTATTGCCGCTGCACCCAACAATGGAGGCAGGTCCTTTATCATGGGTGTGCCCGTGCGTGACAAGCGCCAGTGGATGTGCTGCCGGGTTAATTTTTCCGCACTCAAAGATGAATTTATCTATCCCATCAAATCAGGCAAAACCGGCTATGCCTGGATGATCGACCGGCAGGGCGTGCTGCTGGCCCATCCCAATACATCGATGGAAGGCAGGAAGGTCGGTGATGTCCTCAAGCAGCTCTGGCCCGAGTACAGCACCTTTAATCTCGAGACCCTTATCGATAAGGAAATGATCAAGGGTGGTGAGGGCAAGGGAGAATATACGGGCTGGCATATCGGGGAGAAGGCTCTTACAAAAAAACTCATAGCCTATGCCCCCATAAAGTTCAATGGCCTGCTCTGGTCAATTGGTGTGGCAGCCCCCTACGGGGAGGCAATGGCTCCGCTTTTGGAGAGCATTACCGGCCCGCTCGTGTTTCTTGGCGGGTTTATAGCTATACTGCTGCTGGGAGCCTTTTTTCTGTCCGCACAGGAGAAGCGCAAGCGGCTTGTCGCTCAGGAAATAGCCTGGAGCCATGAGGTCATCGACGGCATTACGGACGGCATCTCCATTATTGATCGCGATTACCGCGTGCTCATGGTGAACAAGGCACTTTCCCAATGGCATAACAAGCCCATGGGGCTATTCAGGGGCAAGCCCTGCTATGAGGTCTTTCAGCAGCAGAGCAGCCTGTGCCAGGGATGCCCGGCCCATGAAGCCTTTGAAACGGGCAGGCCCGTTTTCCGTGAGCGCGTGAGCACCACCCTGGGGGGCAAGAAGTTTTATTTCCATCTTACGGCGTTCCCCTTGAAGGACGAAGAGGGCCGAACGATACGCGTGGTTGAGTATGTAAAAGACGTTACGGCCGAAATGGGGCTCCGCAGCGAGCTCCTGCAGCATGAGCGCAAATCAATGATTGTGAAAATGTCGGCCCAGGTGGCCCATGAGATCAGGAATCCGCTCGGGTCCCTGACGCTTAATGTGGATTTGCTTGATGATGCCATCAGCGGTTATCAGGGACTGGAAGCTGTGGAGGCAAAGGAACTGATCGTCACGATCAAGAACGAGATCGAGAGCCTGCATAAGGTATTGCGGGAGTATCTGGAATGCACCCGTTTCCCGAAAATTCAGCCAGCAAAGCATGATGTGAACATGGTGATAGAAGACCTGTTCGTATTTCTCGAGGAGGAGCTCAGGCGTCGCAAGATTCTTTTTAAAACAACATTCGAATATAATCTGCCTGCCGCATCACTGGATCAGGATCATATCCGCCGTGCTTTTTTCAATCTGGTCCGTAATGCCATTGAGGCAATGCCCGGAGGTGGCACAATAGAGGTAGCAACCCGGCTGATGCAACCGTGGATCGAGATTGTGTTTGCCGATTCCGGGTCAGGCATGCAGACCGATCAGCTCGATCGCATATTTACGCCTTTTTATACTACCAAAAGCGGCGGCACGGGGCTTGGGCTTTCAATCACCCAGCACATCATTGCGGAACACAAAGGTGCGATCAGCTGCGAAAGCACTTTCGGTCAGGGCGCCCGGTTTACGGTGCGACTGCCGGTGTGGCAGGATGGGGCTGATGAGTGTGAGGCAGAGACTGTTGTGTAACTCCTGAAGGCGGAGATCGGAAGTCTGAGGTCTGAGGTCTGAGGTCGGAGGTCAGAAGCTAGGAGTCAAAATATGTTTATTGTTATTGGTTGATCGTTGATCGTTTTAAACAATCAACGAACAACGACCAACGACCAACGAGACAGAAGTCGGAATCAAAACTTTGAACTTTGAACCCTGAGCAGGTATTTTTTTTTGAAGTATGTCGACAATCATGGCGTGCCCTTACTGTCAAATGCTACGTCACGGTAGATTGTTGAAAGCTGTATGTAAAATGGAGGTTAAAGGTGGAGCTTTCCGGAGACAAGGTTGTTCTGGTTGTTGACGATACCCCCGGCATACGGGATGCGCTTTCAAAAATTTTGTCAAAAGAGGGTTTTTCAGTACTTGCTGCCGCCGATGGTGAGGAGGCCGTGCGCGTGCTGCAGAAGCACGAGGTGGGGGTGGTTGTGACCGATCTCAAGATGCCCAGGGTGGACGGGGCAGAGCTTTTGAAAATAGCCAAAACAATTTCACCATCAATAGAGGTAATCCTTATTACGGGCCACGGCACGGTTGATGTGGCCGTCGATGTCATGAAGGACGGAGCCTTTGATTTTATCCAAAAACCCTTCAATAAGGTTACGGTGGTTAAAAGCATCAAGAATGCTTTTGAGAAACGCTTGCTTGTGCTTGAAAACAAGAGTTTGCACGATCGTATTAAAAACATTCAGGGCACCGAAAATGTCGTGGGGAAAAGCCTTGCCATGCGCAAGGTTATGGAGCTGTCCGCACAGGTGGCTCCCAGCACGGCAACCGTTCTGATTACGGGAGAGAGCGGCGTGGGCAAGGAAGTGATTGCCAACGCCATTCACCAGTTGAGCCCGCGCAGTGAAAAAAATTTTGTTAAGGTCAGCTGCGCTGCGCTGCCTGAGACTCTGCTTGAAGCGGAACTTTTCGGCTATGAAAAAGGCGCTTTTACCGGTGCTATCAGCCGGCGGGAAGGGCGCTTTGAGCTTGCCCACGGCGGCACGCTTTTTCTTGAT
>CAYNVA010000270.1:0-4907 GCA_964400575.1 uncultured Thermodesulfobacteriota bacterium
AATTTGGTGAGGCGATGTATTTGCGGCCCATTTTTTTTATACGTACGGCTGTTCAAGGATGAAAACGACAAAAAAGCTGACGCTGCTGTTTGTGTGTAACATGCTGTTTTTTGTCTGTTGGTTTTTGTATGTGCAGCGATCCGAAGAGCAGCAGCTGAAGCTGTTGCTCAGCTCCAGTATCGACAGCAGGAACACCGCATTTGACCGCGTTCTCAGACTGGAAGCAACCCCCTTTGAAACTTTTGTTTTCGACTACTCCCCTGACGATGCTTTGATCGATTTTCTCCAGCACCCTGAGAGACAGTCAGTGCCCGGCGATTTTGAAAAGCTGCTCCGGACCTTCAACCTGAGCGCTATCTGGCTGCTGCGGGCTGATCTGTCGCAAGGCTTTGCCCTCTGCTCCCCTGCATTGCCCGAACTCACAAAATTTCCGCTGTCAAAGGAAATATTGCAAACAGTGTTCCGCACAAGATATTTCCACCATTTTTTTGTCGGCACACCAAAAGGGATTCTTGAAATACGGTGCGCGCCGCTGCAGCCGGTGTCGGACCGGGATCGGGAAAATCAACCGCAGGGCTTTTTGTGTGCCGGCCGTCTCTGGGACCCCCCGTATCTTGAAATGCTGTCGGGTTTGACGGAGAGCAGCATAAGCATTGATAACATTCGGGCCGACACCTTGATACCCCCGACGTCATATGCTTTTGACAAAGGAACCATCAGCTTTTCCCGCGTATTGCGCTCTTGGGATGACCGGCCGCTTTTTCATATGCTGATTACAAGCGAAGAGCCCGTGCTCCGCGAATTCTCCACTATTTCCAGCATGAAGGTTTCCCAATTCGCAGTTTTTTGCGTGGTCTTGCAGATGATGCTTCATAGCGCACTGCTGCTCTGGGTAAACCTACCCTTGCGACGGCTTGCCCAAAGCCTTGAAAAGGTGAGCCCCAGACCGCTTGCACGCCTGGCGCAGGCAAACAACGAATTCGGCAAATTTGCCCGGCTGATCGTACAGTCATTTGCCCAGCAGCAGAAGCTTACCGCCGAGGTCGCTGAGCGGGACAGGGCCGAGGAGCGCCTGCGAGAAACCAACCAGCTTCTCAAGGCCCGCGACCAGGAACTCAATGCCAGCAATATGCAGTTCATCGCAGCAAACCAGCAGCTCGAAGCAAACCTGCAGCAGATCAGGAAAAGCGAGCAGCAGCTGCGGGCGCAGGAGGCATATCTGAGTCTTGCCCTTGATATAGCCCAGGAGACTGTGTGGGAAATGGATATGGCCACCGGCATGATTCGGATCGTGAAGATGTCGGATACGGCGAGCCGGGATTCCGGCTATTCACTGGATGACATGCATGCGAACTGGTCTCAGTATATGAAGCTGGCCGATCCTGAATCCAGGGAGCGGATGCAGCGGGCCATTGATGATCATGTGCAGGGCAGAACGGAGCGCTTTGCCTATGAATCGCGCCTGCAGAAAAAAACAGGCGAGTGGTTCTGGCTCTATTCAATCGGCAGGGTGTCTGAGCGCGATGCCGACGGCAATCCGCTGACACTGCTGGGCACATCCATCGATATCACACAGGTAAAGCACGCGCAGGAAGAACTTAACCTGCTGGCAACCGCCCTTGAGCAAGCATGGGAATGTATTATGATTACCGACCGGCACGCTCATATACTGTATGCAAATCCGGCCTTTGAGCGCACTACCGGCTACAGTATCGCCGAGGTGCTGGGAAAAAATCCCAGCATGCTGAAAAGCGGCAAGCATGAGCCCGAGCATTATACGAACATGTGGGCAGCCCTGAGCCGCGGACAGGTGTGGCGCGGTCATTTCATCAACAGGCGCAAGGACGGAAGCCTGCTGGAAGAGGATTCGACGATTACGCCCCTGTGCGATGGCGCAGGCACTATCATGAACTTCATTGCCGTGAAGCGCGACGTGACCGAAACGATGCGCATGGAGCGGCAGTTGCGGCAGTCCCAGAAGATGGAAGCCATCGGCACACTGGCCGGCGGCATCGCCCACGATTTCAACAATATTCTCACCGCCATCAACGGGTATACGGAGTTGAGCCTGCTGCCGGGCACGGACCAGAAGCACCTGCGCAGCAACCTGGAGCAGGTGCTGCGCGCGGGATCACGCGCCCGGGACCTCGTGTCGCAGATACTGGCCTTCAGCCGCCAGACCGAGCAGGAAATGAGGTCTGTCAGCATCACGCCCATCATTAAGGAGTCCCTGCGGTTTCTGCGCGCGTCGCTGCCCGCGACAATTGAAATACGCCAGAGTATCAATGCTGAGACCGATGTCGTCATGGCTGATCCGACCCAGCTGCACCAAGTGCTGATGAACCTGTGCACCAATGCGGGCCATGCCATGCGGGACAATGGGGGCGTGCTGGCTATCGGACTGAGCAGGATCACCTACGACGGCACGGGCGCATGGGGCCATGCGGCTCTGCAACCGGGCGCCTATCTTCGCCTGAGCATTACCGATACGGGGCATGGCATGGAGCGGGATGTGATGGAGCACATTTTTGAGCCCTATTTTACAACAAAGGGCAGGAGCGACGGCACCGGCCTCGGACTTGCAGTAGTGCATGGCATCGTGCAGGCTCATGGCGGGGACATTGTCGTCTCCAGCGAACCGGGCAAGGGCTCCAGGTTTGAAATTTTGCTGCCGGCCCTTGAGGTCGGTCAGGGCGCCGCAGAGATAGAATCGAAAATCCCTGCCAGGGGTACGGAGTCTATTCTTATCGTGGATGATGAAAAAGTGCTGGTGCAGATGGCGGTGCATATACTTGAACCGCTGGGCTACCGGGTTCGTACGACGCATGTGCCCGAAGATGCGCTTGCGCTGTTTGAAGACAGACCGCATGATTTCGATCTGGTCATCACCGATAAAATCATGCCCCGTATGACGGGTTTTGTTTTTGCCGACAGAATCAGGCGCATACGGCCCGGCATACCCGTCCTCATGTGTACGGGCTTTGCTGAAAAATCCGATACGGACAAGGCCCGGGATGCAGGCATCCGGAAGGTTGTCTCCAAACCCTATAATGTGTACGACATTGCGGCAGCCGTCCGCGAGGTTCTGGATATGGCCTGACCATTCCGGCACATCCGCCCCCGCCCGCACCGCCCTTTAAGCCCATGGCATGAAAAATTATGCCTGCACAGGGGCTGCCTCTTGCGCTGTTTGGCCGGCCGGCCTCCGTTATTAGAATTTGCGCTCGGCCTGCACTCCATAGTATATATGAACAGTAAACAGTATCCGGAGCACTGCCGTGCCGCAACCAGACCGCCTGCACATCAACCGCATTGCCATCGTGGGCAACCCCAATGTGGGCAAAAGCTCGCTGTTCAACGGGGTTACGCGCGCCTATTCCCTGGTTGCCAATGTGCCTCATACCACCATGGAGGTGAGCCGCGCACCGGTGCGCATTGACGGCAAAGAGTATGAATTCGTCGACACGCCGGGCATCCTTTCGCTTGATCTGCCCGCCGAAGACGGGCTTGTCACCCGGGCCATACTGCTGGAGGAGCATCCCGAGGTCATCATCCTGTGCCTTGACTCCAATAATCTCAAGCGCTCGCTGATGCTTGCCGCGCAGGTGATGGAGCTTGAAATACCGCTGGTTGTGTGCCTGAACTTCATGGATGAGTCGCGGCTGAAGGGCATTGAGCTCAGCCGCAAAAAGCTTGAAAGCCTTCTGGGCGTGCCCGTGGTGGAGACCGTGGCGTCCGAGGGCCATGGCGTGCGGGAACTTCTGAAGGCTATCCCCCGCGCCGCGGTTGTTGAGACGGCAAAAGTGGCTTATCCGCAGTTCATCGAGGCTGCTCTTGATGAACTTTCAGCCTGCTTCCCTGAAGAGGCCATGCCGGCTGACGGGGTTTTGCTGCTACTGCTCTCGCAGGCTCCGGGCATCGAGCGCTATCTAAAGTCAAAATACGGCGCTGCAATACTCGGGCAGGCAAAGGCCATCGGGGCCAGGGCAAACGGCCGCGCTAAAAAAGACATTGCAAATATTCTGTTCGAAGAGCGCAGCCGCTGGGCTGAAAAGGCAGAGCAGCATATACTCCATCTGACGCCGACACGCATGGGCAGGGTCGGCGAGGCACTGGGGGCTCTTTCGCGCCATCCCGTATGGGGCTGGGCCGTGCTGCTGCTGGTCGTGTACTGCACCTATATGCTTGTTGGGCGTGTGGGCATCGACTTGCTCGTGCCGTTTTTTGAAAACATTCTTTTTGCCCCCTTCAATGAATATATCGCCTCCTTTATTCCGTGGCAGATCATGCGCGATTTTCTTTTCGGCCCCTACGGCATTTTAACCACAGGCCTTGAAAACGCCATCGGCACGGTGCTGCCCATACTGGCCATGTTTTTTCTTGTCTTAAACTGCCTTGAGGATACGGGCTATATCGCCAATCTGTGCGTATTCAGCAACCGTCTTTTTAAACCCCTGGGCCTGAGCGGAAAATCGGTGCTTCCGATCGTGCTCGGTTTCGGGTGCCGCACCATGGCAACTCTTACCACCCGCATTCTTGAATCGAAAAAAGAGCGCATCATCGCCGTTTTTCTCATTTCATTTGCCATCCCCTGCGCGCCCCTGCTGGGCGTCACCCTTGCAATCCTGGCGCTGCTGCCCTTTAAAGCATTCATCCTGGTGTTCAGCGTGCTGATCGTGATGGAGCTTGCGGCGGGCATCGCTCTCAACAAACTTCTCAAGACCGATCTTGTGCCGGACTTCATCATGGAGATTCCGCCGGTGCGGCTGCCCAATCTGAAAAATCTGCTGGTGAAAACCTACTACCGGCTCAAGTGGTTTGCCATCGAGGCTGTGCCGCTGTTCATGATCGGTGCGGTTCTGCTGTTTATTATCGACAGGATAGCGCTGCTTGCCGTTATCAAGCGG